>WHSM01000108.1 GCA_009380105.1 Micromonosporaceae bacterium | reverse complement strand
AGCAGCATCAACGCCATGCCCCGTCCGGGACCCGTGCCGAAGAAGCCGCCGACCGAGTCCCCGAGCCAACCTCCGGGCCGCATCGCCGGTTCGAACAGCGCGTCGGCCAGCCATCCCGCGCAGAGGTATCCGACAGGTTCGGTGAGGTTGGCGATCATGCGGTTGGTGGTGATCATCCTGCCCTGCAGCTCCATGCCCACCTTGTTCTGGATCAGGGTCTGCCAGTGTCCGTTCAGCAGCGCGATCGAGGCCCCGATCGTCGCCAGGCCGACGATCGGGAAGATCGCTGACGGGTGCAGGGCGACGATGACCATGCCGATCCCGGTCAGGACGCAGAATCCGATCATGCCGGTGGCCCGCCGCTCGAAACCGCCCCACAGCGCCATCCCGACGCCACCCAGGATGCCGCCGACGCCGCCCATCGTGGTGGCGAGGCTCAAGGTCCCCGGCGACGCGAACGACAGCACAATCGGCGGGGCAAGCGCGATCGCAAAACCCAACAGCAGGTTGTACGCCAGGAAGTAGCCGTTCATGGCCACGAAGCCGCGGCGTCGGGCAATGTAGCGGAAGCCTCCCACGACCTCCTTCCAGACCGACTCCTCGCGGGTGCGGAACAGCGCGTTCGGGAACCGGATGGCCAGCAGAGTCGCCACCGAGACGCAGAGCGTGGCGACGTCGATGGCCAGCACGCCACCGACACCGAGCTGCACGATGAGCGCGGCCCCGAGCAGCGGTCCGGCGGTCATGCTGGCGGCTACCAGCGCCTGAACCATCCCGGCGACCCGGCCCAGGTACTGCTTCGGCACGAGCTGCGCCGTGGCGGCGATGTACGCCGGCTGCTGGAACGCGTTGGCGATCGAGCCGAGCCCAGCCGCCAGGTAGATGTGCCAGAGCTGGAGACCGCCGGAGAGGTGCGTCAGCAGGCACAGCCCGGTTCCGGAGACCCCGATGACATCTCCGACGATCATGACCTTGCGCCGGTCCCACCGGTCGACCACGGCCCCGGCGAACGGCAGCGCCACCAGGCCGGGCAGCACCGCCCAGATCAGGATCAGCGAGAAGTACGTGGCGCTGCCGGTCTCCAGGTAGACCCACACCCCGAGGCCGAACGCGGAGATCCTGGTGCCGGTCATCGACAGCAGTTGACTCACTGAGACCGCCGCGAACCGCCACAGACTCGCCGTCACGGCCGGCCGGTGGCCATTCGGCGGGGGCGGCGACAAAGGCGGGAGTGGCGCGGCGGGGAGGGTGGGCGGCGCTGCGGCGGCGCGCATGTCCTCAACCTGGCTGGCGTCGGGATCGGCGGCGGCTCGGCGTCGACGGGCCCACCTCACGACGGTGTCCGCCAGCTCGGCCGCCTGGTGCTTGACGAAGTAGTGCCCCGCGTCCCGGATCACCGCGAGATCGGTGCTCGCGCACAGCAGGTTCCACTCCCGGTGCCGTTCGGCGTGGAACTCGGTGAGCCGGTCCCACTCCCCCACCACACACAGCGCCGCCAGCCGTCGCTGGTGGTTCGGGTCGTGGCAGTGCCGGGTGCAGTACGCGTCGGCGCCACGCGAGTCGTGTCGCAGGGCACGCACGATGAACGCCTGCTCGGCCGGGTCGACGGCGTCGGTGAAGCCGCCGATCGAGCGCAGCATCTCCTGGTAGAGGCGGTCGCCTTTCCAGCGGTCGCTCGGGAACCACCTGGCCCAACGCTCGACGAGGCGGCCCGGCAGCTGCGGGCTCGGGTACGCGCCGCCGAACCCGGCCCCGACCATGTCCGCGCCTTCGGCGTCGAGGCGTTGCGCGATCGCGAACGCCATCGCCGAGCCGACACAGTGCCCGTACACCAGGATCGGTCCATTGATCTGCCGCAGGACCTCCGCGACGACCCCTTCGACGACGTCGTCGAACGGCATGAGCGGCTGATCCGGGTTGCCGAAGTCGTGTCCGGGCAGATCGACGGCGTACAGCGGAAACGCGTCTGGCAGCGCGCTCGCCAACTCGTGGTACCCGGCGGCGCTGCCGCCCCCGAACGGCACCGCGACGATCGTCGCCTCCGCGGGCGGCGCGGGGGCGCCTGTCCGCGGTCCCCGCGACATCCGGACCAGCAGGCCTCCGCCAGGACGGCTGCTGGCCTCGATGAAGTCGGAGAGCTGCCGGACCGTGGGGTGCTGGAACAGCGAGATCACCCGCAGGTTCTCGCCCATCTGGCGCGCCACGCGCATCGCGGTCAGCGAGTCGCCGCCCAGATCGAAGAAGTCGTCATCGATGCCGACTGTGGACACTCCCAGCGCGGCGCGCCAGATCTCCACGATGCGCTGGTCGCGGGCGTGGCGCGGCGGCGCCGCCTCACGATCCCGGCCGGCGTCCAGGTCCGGCGCCGGCAGCGCCCGCCAGTCCAGCTTGCCGTTGGGCGTGATCGGCAGCCGGTCCAGGGTCACGTACGCGCTCGGCGCCATGTAGGGCGGCAGCGTCGCGCGGGCATGCTCCTGCAGGGCGCGCACGGACAACCCGCCGTCGGAGGCGCGGTCGGGCACGCAGTACGCCACGAGGGCGGGCCGGCCCTGCGCGTCTTCACGCACCGCGACCGCGGCGTCGGCGACACCGGGATGCTCCCGCAGTGCCGCTTCGACGTGGCTCGGCTCGACTCGGTACCCGCGAATCTTCCTCTGCCGGTCGATCCGGCCGAGGAACTCGACCGCGCCACCGGGCAACTGCCGCACCCGGTCGCCGGTCCGGTACGCGCGCGCGGTCCACGCGTCCGGCAGCCCTTCCGGGAAGGGATCGGAGACGAACGCGGACGGCCCGTCGCCGGACAGGTAGCCACGGGCCACGCTGGCCCCTGCGATCACCAGCTCACCCGGCGTCCCGATCGGCGAGGGCCGCAGGTCGCGATCCAGGATGTGCGCGCGCACCCGGTCGATCGGGAGGCCGATCGGCACAGTGCCGGCCCGCCGCCGGATCTCGGAGTCGTCGTCGGGCACCCGGCACGCGAGCACGTCGACCGTGGTCTCGGTGGGCCCATAGTGGTTCCAGATCTCGCATTCCGGCCGTGCCTTCCGGACGCTGTCGACCAGGCTCCAGGGGAAGGCCTCCCCAGCCAGGACGAGACACCGCGACGGGACGACAGCGTCGAGCACGCCAGCTTCGCTCATCGCCTGCAGGTGGCTGGGCACCGACTTCATGAAATGGACCGGATGCCGGGTGAAGTAGTCGGCCAGTTGTTCCGGGTCCGTCGCCCACTCGTACGGGATGACGTGCAGCGTGCCGCAGGTGGTCAGCGCGCCATAGATGTTGGTGAGCCCGAGGTCGGCCGCGAACGTCGTCACGTTCGCGAAGGTCAGGTGCGGCGGCAGCTCCATCCGGGCGCACATCCCGGTCAGAAAGCTCGCCAGGTTCCGGTGCTCCACCACCACGCCCTTGGGCCGGCCGCTCGACCCGGAGGTGAAGAGCACGTACATGGCGCCGGCCGGGTCGACGGCCAGGCCGAGGTTGTCACCGGACTGGTCGGCCAGGGCGATGCGTTCCAGCGGGACGACCTCAACGTCGGTCAGGGGCGCGATCCGGGCGTGGTCGACCGCCGCGTGGGTCAGCACCAGCTTGGCCTGCGACTCCGCGAGGATGGCGGCGACGTGGCTCGCCGGGAACACCGGGTCCAGCGGCACGTAGGCGGACCCGGCCTTCTGAGCGGCCAGCATCGCCACCACGAGATCCACCGAGCGGTCGAGGTGCAGCGCCACCGTGTCGCCGGCGCCGACACCGCGGTCGACCAGGCGCCGCGCGAGCTGGTTGGCGCGGCGGTTCAGGTCGCGGTAGGTCGCCAGGTCGTCGCGGCAGCGCACCGCCAGCCGGTCGGGATCGGCCGCGGCGTTGGCCTCGAACCGGGAGATCGGCAGCGGCAGCGATTCCTCATCGGAGTCCCGGACCGGCGTTGGCGCCGCCAGATCGCGGCGCGGTCCCGGCAGCGCCGCCACGTCCCGACGTGGCGTTGGCGGCAGGGCGCCCAGGGGAGCGTCGAGATCGTCCACGAGGGCGTCCAGCGTCTCGACGAAATGCTCTCCGATCCGGTTCGCCAGGTCGGCTGACAGCAGGTCGGTCGCGTACACCAGGTGGGCGGTCATCGTGTCGCCGTGGTCTGTCACGGCGCAGGACAGGTCGAACTGCGCCCGGGTCCGAGGCAGGGCGACCGGCTCCGCGCGCAGGCCGGCGTCGGAGGCGTCGACCCTGGTGGCGTCGAGATAGTTGAACATCGCCTGGAGCAACTGGCCGCCGCCGCGGTCCCGCTCCGGGCGAAGCTCGGCCACCAGCCGTTCGAACGGTAGGTCCTGGTGCTCCACGGCGGCGAGCAGACAGTCGCTGGCCTGGCGCACCGCCTGCCTGCCGCTCCGCGCCGACGGTTCGGCGAAGTCGAGCCGCAGCGCGAGCGTGTTGATGAAGCAACCGAGCATCTCTTCGAACTCGGGTCGGCTGCGGGACGCGACCGGGCTCGCCAGCACCACGTCGTCGGTGGCGCAGTGCCGGTGGAGCACGTGCCCGAACGCGGCGAGCAGCACGGCGACCGGGGTCGCCGACGCCTCGCGGGCGGCGGCGCGCAGCCGCGCGCACGTCCGCTGGTCGAGCCCGAAGGTCAGCTCGGCGCCGTGGTCGGACGGGACCTGCGGACGCGGCTGGTCGGCCGGCAGTTCCAGCGCGGCAGGCATGCCCGCCAGCCGCTCCCGCCAGTGGCCGAGCAGGTCGCCGAGCACCTCCTCGGTCAGATGAGCGCGCTGCCAGGCCGCGAAGTCGGCGTACTGCAGGGACGGCGGGTCGGCGTGCGCGTCGTCCGCGTAGCTGGCGAAGAACTCGCCCAGGAACAGTCGCGACGACCAGTCGTCCGAGGCGATGTGGTGGGTGACGAACAGCAGCACGTGGTCATCGCCGGACAGGGGCGCCAGCATCGCCCGCAGCGGCAACTCCGCGTCGAGCCGGAACGGCCGCTCACATCGGTCGCGCAACAGGTCCCGCACGTCGTCGAGCGTCACCGCGCGCCCGTTGCCCGGGCTCGGATCGACGACCTCGATGGCGGTGTCACGATCGATGATTCCCTGGTTGGCGAGGAGCAGCGAAGGCTCCTGCCCGTCGTGGACGCACACAGTGCGCAACACCTCGTGGCGCGCCACCACAGCCCGCAGCGCCCGCTGCAGCCGCTCGACATCGACCCGCCCCCGCAGCCTCACCGCGTCCGCGATGTGGTACGCGGCGCCGGCCGGGTCGAGGGTCTGCAGGAAGTACAGCCGGCGCTGGGCGAAGGACATCGGCAGCCCGCCCGCAGAACGGTCGACGGGGCGGATCTGCTCCGCGAGGGCCTTCCCCTGCGCCGGTTCGGCAGCCAGTCGCTCCGCCAGCGCCCGCACTGTCGGCCGAGCGAAGATCTCACGGACCGCGAGGCCGATGCCGAACCGCTGGCGGACCCGAGCCGCCACCTGCATCGCGAAGATCGAGGTGCCGCCGAGGGCGAAGAAGTCCTCGGTCGCCGACACCCGCTCCAGGGACAGCAGTTCGGCCCACTGACGCGCCAGCCAGTGCTCCACCTCGCCGGCAGGCGCGACGAACGGCTGTCGCGCGACCGCGGCCCGGGCGGCCGCTCGCAGCGCCACGCGGTCGACCTTCCCGTTCGGCGTCGTCGGCAGCTCGCTGCGGAACTCGAAACGCGCGGGCAGCATCACGGCTGGCAGCAACTCCGCAAGATGGGCCCGCAGGTCGCCGGCGGACGGGCCGGGCTCGCTGCCCGGGACCACGAAGGCGACCAACTGGCACACCGACGGCGGGGCCTCGGTCCGCGCGGTCCGGTCGCCAGCGGAGCCCGACGCCGGCACGACGAACGCGTCCCGCACGGCGCGGTGCCTCCGCAGCGCGCTGCCGACCTCGGCGGGATGGAGCCGGACGCCGTTGATCTTGACTTCGTCATCGGTCCTGCCCACCACTGCCAACCGCCCGTCGCCGGTCCACCGGCCGAGGTCGCCGGTCCGGTACGCGGTGAGCCCGTCCCCCAGGTCGAGGAAACGCTCGGCGTTCGCCAATGGCCGGCCCAGGCGCCCCTCGCCCAGGAGCCCTTCGCCCAGGTATCCCCGGCTCGGGTGCGGCGTCACGATCACGATCTCACCGTCGGCCAGCGGCGTCGCCATTCGCCGCCGCACCGTTCCGGCGTCGAAGGAGTCGCGCTCGCCAAGCAGACATGCCGACGTGCCCGGTAGCGGACGCCCCACCGGCACCGGGTCGCGGTCCAGGTCCGACGCGCGGACGCGGTGCCAGAATTTCGCCAGAGTGGTCTCGGTGGGACCGTACAGATTGACCTGCTCCCGCGACGCCGGAAAACGCTCCTGCCAGTCCCGCAGCAGGCTTGCGGGCAATGGCTCCCCCGCGAAGAACACGATCCGCACGCTGCGGCAGATCTCGCCGTGCCGCAGCCAGCCGCGGACGAGCGAGGGAACCGCGTGGAGCGCGGTGATCTCCTGTTCCCTGAGCCAGTCCACGACCGATTCGGCAGCGGCCGTCGCGTCTTCGTCGGGAATCACCAGCGTCGAGCCGGACCACAGCGGAAGTAACAGATCCCGCAGGCACACGTCGAATCCAAGCGACGTCAGGAATGCCACCCTGTCGCCGACTGCGACGCGAAACTCGTCTGACTGCCAGGCGACAAATGCCCGCAGGCTGGCCGCGGATCCGAGCACCGGCTTCGGAACGCCGGTGGAGCCGGAGGTGAAGAACACGTACGCGCCGTCAGCGCCGTCGGCTGCGGACAGCGATCTCGCCCCGCCCACCTCCACGTGGCTGACGACCCCGTTCCGTAACCGTGACGGAGACGCAAGGCGCTCCAGCAGAGCGCGCCGCCGCGCCGCCGGCAGATCGGGGTTGAGTGGGACCGGGACCGCGCCCAGCGAGAAAACGGCGAGAAAGTCAACGACAAACGCCGTCGACCTGGGACATTCAATCGTCACCAAGCTACGTGGCGCAATGTCTCCGGATAGCTCGTCGGCGCGTCGTCGGACCGCGGCCCTCAGTTCTCCGTACGTTAACCTGCTGGCTCCTTGCTCAATCGCGACACGCTCCGTGAACCTTTCGGCCCACGAGAAGATCCGATCGAGGATGGCGTGTTTGTCGACAGAGAGTGTCCGTTCCCATTCACGCGTCATTGCGGGCCCTCAAGGAATTCCGAAAGCCGGTCGGGCCACAAACCATAGTGCGGCGGCAACGTGCCCCGCCATACCTGCGATGAATGATTTCGCCAACGGATCCGCTACACATGGCGCACACGTCGCTCGGGTGATTTGGCGATCAGGCATTGGGCGTACGGCGGGCTGCGCCCACGCCCGCGGCCGCACACCGTCCAACGCATGATCCACATCAGCATGCCCCGCGCAGGACGCAGCCACGCCCGGCGATGGCCGGTCACACGCGTCGGAGAGTGAAGCGGCTTCACCTTCGCGGGGAGAACTGTCGGAAACCCGATACCGGCGAGCCGCCGAATGTCACAGGCTGCCACGTAGAAGCCATCCGCCGCTGCGGGTGACCGTCAGCGAGGGAGGCAAGGTGCGGTGACGAGCCGAACCGTGTCACGGAACGCGAGCCAGCGGACGGGCCCGACCCCGCCGGTGATCCCACGACGTCGCCTGGAAGCCATGCTCGACCAGGCGCTCGGGCGCCGCCTCGCGCTGGTGCTCGCGGACGCCGGATTCGGCAAGACCACCCTGCTGGCGTCCTGGGCTTCCGGCATCAACGCCGTGGTGCACGACGTGACGCCCGCGGACACCGACCTGTCGCGCTTTGTGGGCCACGTGGTCGACGCGCTGCGACTCCGGGTGCCTGAGCTCCCGCACGAGCTCACCGCCGCCGTGGAGGGCGGGCACCCGCCCGACACCGGCGGCGAGGAACGCGCGCGGCCCGACGCGATGGCCGAAGCACTCGGCGGAGCCCTGGAGCAACATCTGCTGCGGGACGTGGCGCTGGTGCTCGACAACGCGCATCTGCTGGCCGACGGGCCCGCGGCCCGATTCCTCGCCGGGCTGATCCGCCACGCGCCGCCGCTGCTGCACGTGGTCCTGGCGAGCCGCACCACGCCACCGATGCCCGTCGGCCGGTTGCGTGTCCGCGGCGAGTTGGTCGAGCTGCACGGCGCCGACCTCGACTTCACCCCCGACGAGGTCGCCGACCTGCTCACCGCGGCGCTCGGCGAGAGCGCCGCCGGGCTGGCCCACCTCGTGCACCGAGCCACCGCCGGTTGGCCGGTCGCGGTGCGGCTCTGCGTCGAAGCGCTGCGCGACATCGAGCCCGCGGCCCGCGCCGGCCATGTCGGAAGCCTCGCCGAGGGCCACGCCACAATCGCCCGACTGGCCAGCGCCATCTACCTGCGGGAGCCTCCCGGGACCAGACGGCTGCTCGCCACGGTGGCGTTGTTCGACGAGGTGACCGTCGAGTTGCTGGAAGCGCTCGGCCGGCCGGCGCGGGAGCAGGTCGCCGCGCTGCTGCGCCGCGGTCTGTTCCTCGAACCGGGCGCCTCCGGCGCGGGTTGGCACCGGCTCCACACGATCGCCCGTGACGCGGTCGCACGGCACGGCCCGGACCTCGAGGTCGCTCGTCTCCGGACGGCCGCCGCGACCTGGTTCGCCGACAACGGGCTGCCCCACGCGGCGCTGCGGGCCCTGGTCGCGGCGGACCGGCACGACCAGGTGGTGGAGCTGCTCGACCGCTGCGGATCGCAGATGTTGGGCCACGGACACGCCGACGAGGTGATCCAGGCGGTGGCGCGCCTGCCACGGGCCAAGCGCGACCGCTCGGTGGAGCGGCTTGCCGGAGAGGCGCACCAGCTCCGCGGCGAATGGGAACAGGCGCTGGCCAGTTACGCCAGAGCCGCCGACGACGGTCCGCTCGATCCCGGCCTCGCCTGGCGGATGGGGCTCATCCACTACCTGCGCGGCGACCTGGAGGCCGCGCTGGCGGCGTATCAGCGCGGCCGGATCGGCGACGAGCCGAGCCGGGACGTCGCGCTGCTGCTGGCCTGGACGGCGTCCTGCCACTGGATGCGCGGAGCCCCCGACGAGTGCGGCCGGTGGGCGGCCCGCGCGTTGCGCGTGGCGACCCGGGCCGACGACGCGCAGGCGCTCGCCGCCGCGCACACCGTGCTGGCGATGCTGGCGGCGTACGAGGGCGACCGCCGGGGCAACGGCGCTCATTACCTCAAGGCGCTGCAGCACGCCGAACAAGCCGGCGACGTGCTGCAGCTGGTGCGCATCCGGTGCAACCGGGGCTCGCACCACCTGGAAGAAGGCGCGTATCTGGAGGCCCTCGCCGAGCTGGACATCGCGATCGGACTGGCGGACGTGTCGGGGTTCGCGGCCTTCGGCGCGCTCGCGCTGACCAACCGCGGCGAGGCGCGGCTGGGCCTGGGCCGGCTGGAGGAGGCGCAGCGCGACTTCGAAGCGGCGGTCGAGGTGTTCGGCGACCTCGGCTCCGGCCTGATCGCGAACGCGCTGCACAAACTGGGCACGCTGCGCTGTCTGCGCGGTGAGACCGCCGCCGCCCGGCAGGCGTACGAACAGGCGCTGCGCCACGCCGAGCAGGCCGGCGACGCCCAGTCGCTGGTCCCCGCCCTCGCCGGCCTGGCCCGCCTGCTAGCCGACGAGGAGCCGGAACGCGCCACGGAACTGGCGCACCGGGCGATGGCCGCGGGCGCCGGGATCAGCGCTGTCAGCGCCCTCCTGGCCGCGGGTTGGGTGGCGCTGGCCCGAGGCGACCGGGAGGCCGCGCGGCGGCACGCGGACGACGCCGCCGGATCCGCCGAGGTCCGCCGGGACCGTCCGGGCCTGGCCGAGGCCACGACGCTGCGGGCCGCCGCTGCCGAGGACGGCCGACAGGCGTTGACCCTGGCCGACGCGGCGGTGGCGCTCTGGGCAGACACCGGCGATCCGATCGGCACGGCGCACGCCGAACTCGTCCGGGCCGAACGACTGGAGCCGGCCGCCGCCCGCGCCGTCATCGAGAGGCTGCGGACCGACATGCGGGCGATCGGCTGCCGTCAGCTCGACGCCCGCGCCGAGGCGGCGCTGGCACGCCTGGAACGGCCGTCGTCGAGCACTGTGCGGTTCGAGACGCTCGGCGGGTTCAGGCTGCTCCGGGACGGGCGGCCAGTGCCCAGCTCCGCGTGGAAGTCACGCAAGGCGCGCGACCTGGTCAAGATTCTGCTGAGCCGTCGCGGCCGGCCGATCGCCCAGGACCAGATCATCGAGACGTTGTGGCCGGGAGAGGCGCCGAACGCGGTGGCGAACCGGCTCAACGTGCTGGTGTCGACGATCCGGTCGCTGCTCGACCCGGACCGCCAGGCCGGCGCCGACGGCTTCCTCAGCAACGACGGCGAGGCGCTCCGGCTGCGACTCGACCGGCTGGAGGTCGACGTGGAGTCCTTCCTGGCAGACGCCACCGCGGGGACCCGGCTGCTGCGGGAAGGGCGCGTCGCCGAGGGGATCGAGCGGCTCGCCCGCGCCGAGGCGAGCTACCCGGGCGACTTCCTGGAGGAGGATCCGTACGCGGACTGGGCCGCGCCGCTGCGCGAGGGGGCGCGCGTGACGTACCGGGAGGTGGCCTCCCGGCTGGCGCGACACGCCCGCGACCACAACGACGCCGACGCCGCGATCCGCTACCTGCTCCGGATCCTGGAGCGGGACCCGTACGACGAGGACAGCCACCTGCGACTCGTGTCGGTGCTGACCGCCTCCGGTCGCCACGGCGACGCGCGCCGCCACTACCGCGGCTACTGCGCGCGGATGGAGGAACTCGGGATCGAGGCGGTGCCGTTCCTCCCGTCGCCCGCCTGACGCCGTACCCACTTCGCCCGCCGGAGGCTGTCGCGTTTTCTAAGCCTGTTCTAAGGCCCGCCCGCAAGCTGGACACAACCGACGAGACGGAGACGTCGGAGACCAACCGCGGCGGCGACGGAGACGGCTGGTGAGTTCATGATGCGAACCATCATCGTGCGCCTGTTCGAGCCGGCGCCGGACGCGGGAGAGGTCGACCTGCACGGATTTGTGGAGGACGTCGAGAGCGGCGCCCGGCGGCGTTTCATCCAGGGGTCGCAGCTCCTGGAGGCGATCGAGGAGATCGCCGAGAAGCGCGCAGCCGAGGGCGCCGCGGGCCGGGACTGACCCTGCCGACGCGTCGCCGAGGTTCGTGGAGGTCGGGTCTTGGGCGCCGCGGGGTCACTGTCCTCGGGGCGAGGGTGGGCGTTGCAGAGGGGCGGACGATGGCGGGGATCGACGAGGTGCTCGAACGGCTGGTGCACGAGCCGGGGTTCCGGACGCGGCTGACGTCGCGTCCGTGGGCGGCGCTGGCCGGTTACGAACTGAGCGACAAGGAGCGGGAGCTCTTGGCGGTGGAACTGCTCGCCGGGGGCGGCGCTCACCGGGGACGGCTGGCCGAACTGGACCGCTGACCGGCGCTGCGCTCACTACCGTTTGACGCTTCCAACCGCCTCGGCCGTTGCTCACGCGCCGGCCCAGCCGGGCGGACGGATGGGCTTGCTGT
>WHSM01000264.1 GCA_009380105.1 Micromonosporaceae bacterium | reverse complement strand
GGCGGCGACGCGACAAGGCTGAAGCGACTAGCGGTCCGCTTCACCAAGCCGGTGCGGCCCGACCAGACACTGACCACGCAGATCTGGAGCGCGGGACCAGGCGCGCACGCCTACGAAACGACGGTAGGCGACACCGTCGTGATCAAGGACGGACTCGCGGAGATTGAGGGCTGACATGGGCGCATTGGACGGGCGGGTCGCCGTCATCACCGGGGCTGGGCGGGGGATTGGGCGGGAGCATGCGTCGCTCTTCGCCGCCGAGGGCGCCTCGCTCGTGGTGAACGACCTCGGTGGCGCGAACGACGGCGCCGGGGCTGACGCCGGGCCGGCGCGGCAGGCAGCCGACGAGATCGTCGCGGCCGGGGGCAGGGCCGTCGCCAACACCGACGACATCGCCACCTGGGACGGCGCCCGCGGCCTCATCCAGCAGGCCGTCGAGGAGTACGGCAGGCTCGACGTCGTGGTGAACAACGCCGGCATCCTGCGGGACGCGTTCCTCGCCGGGATGACCGAGGAGCAGTGGGACGCCGTGATCGCGGTGCACCTGAAGGGCCACTTCGCCGTGCTGCGCCACGCCGCCGAGCACTGGAAGGCCCGCAGCAAGGCCGGGGAGGCAGTGACAGCCTCGGTGATCAACACCGCGTCGGCGTCCGGGACCACGCTGCCGAACCCGGGCCAGGCCAACTACGGCGCCGCCAAGGCCGGCATCGCCGCGTTCACGCTGGTCGCGGCCGCCGAGCTGGAGCGATACGGAGTCCGGGTGAACGCGATCGCTCCCGTGGCGCGCACCCGGTTGACGTTGGCCACCCCGGGCATGAGCGCGATCTTCGCGCAGGAGGTGGCCGACGGTGAGTTCGACCCGTTCAGTCCGGCGAACATCTCGCCGCTGGTGGCGTACCTCGCCACGGAGTCGTGCCCGATCACCGGCAAGATGTACGCGGTGCAGGGCGGCTCGATCCAGGAGTTGGCCGGCTGGAGTCCGGCGAAGACGGTCGAGACCGACAAACCGTGGACCATCGCCGACGTCGAGCAGAGCATCTAGGCTTGGAGCACGCCATGATCGAATGGTCCGACACCGAGATCATGATCCGCGACGCGGTGCGCGAGTTCGTGGACAACGAGATCCGCCCGCACGTCGACGAGTTGGAGCACGGCGGGCTGCCGCCGTACGACATCATCCGGAAGTTCTTCAGCTCCTTCGGCGTGGACGCCATGAACCGGGAGAACTTCAAGCGGCGGATCGAGAAGGTGAAGGCGCGCGAGGCGGGCGCCGACTCCGGCCAAGCCGACGCTGGCGGCGGCATCAGCGGCCAGGAGGCGATGGCGCTGCTCGCCGTGACCGAGATCTGCAAGGTGAGCATGGGGATCACCGCGGCGATGGGCGTCAGTGTCGGGATGGCCGCGAACACCATCATGGCCCGGGGCACGGTGGCGCAGCAGGAACGTTGGGCGCTGGATCTGCTCACCTTCGACAAGGTCGGCGCCTGGGCGATCACCGAGCCGGACGCCGGGTCCGACGCGTTCGGCGGGATGCACACCACCGTGAAGCCGGACGGCGACGGCTATGTGCTGAACGGACAGAAGACCTTCATCACGAACGGCCCGTACGCCGACACCGTCGTCGTCTACGCCAAGTTGCGCGACCCAGCCGACGGCTCCGATGTCGACCTGCGCAGGCAGCCGGTGCTGACGTTCGTGCTCGACTCCGGAATGGACGGGTTCGCGCAGGGCAAGCCGTTCCGGAAGATGGGCATCCACTCGTCGCCGACCGGCGAGCTGTTCTTCGACGACGTCCACCTGGAGCCGGACCGAATGCTCGCCGGCCCCGCGGCCGCGAAGGGCAGTGAGGCCGCAGCGGGCCGTGGGTCGGCGGAGGGCGCAGGCTCGGATGCGGGGCGGGAGAGCGCGCGGGCGAACTTCGTCGCGGAGCGGGTCGGGGTCGCGGCGATGGCGCTCGGCGTGATCGAGGAATGCCTGCGGCTTTGTCTTGAGTACGCCAAGAACCGCAAGCTCTGGGGCCAGCCGATCGCGGACTTCCAGTTGATCCAGTTGAAGCTGGCGAAGATGGAGGTGGCGCGGGTCAACGTGCAGAACATGGTGTTCCGGACCGTCGAGATGGCCCGCGCGGGCAAGACGCCGACGCTGGCCGAGGCGTCCGCGATGAAGCTCTACTCCTCCGAGGCGGCGACCGAGGTCGCGATGGACGCGGTGCAGCTCTTCGGTGGCAACGGTTACATGGCCGAGTACCGGGTGGAGCAGTTGGCGCGGGACGCGAAGTCACTGATGATCTACGCGGGCAGCAACGAAGTCCAGGTCACCCACATCGCCAAGGGTCTGCTGAACGGCGGCTAGAGCGATGTCCGCGGCCCCGCAGGTCTGGTCAGGAAGGCCGGTCGAGGCTGGCCTCGATCATGATGCGCAGCCGCTCCTTGGCGCGACGCCAGCGGGCGTTGAGCTGGTCCGCGTTCGGGTGCGCCCAGCTGGTGATGAGGATTCCGCGCACCACGTCCATGGCGGTGTAGACGACGTGCCGGTACTTGGGGCGGTCCGCGATGGCGCCAAGCCGCTTCCTGCCGGAGTCGACCAGGCTCGCGATGGTCGTGGTCTCCAGCCGCGCGACGTGATCCCGCAGCGAAGGGTCCGTGCGCGCCGCCACCCAGAGCTCCACGCTCGCCGCGAACACCGGACCCTGGTGCACCTGCCAGATCATCTCCAGCGCGTCGCCGATCAGGTCTTCGGAGGACTCCAGTCGCGACAGGTCCGCGAAGGTCTGCTCGGCGAGCCGGTTGGCCAGGTGCTCGATCGCGGCGGTCACCAGCTCGGCTTTGGTCCGGTAGTGGTGCACCTGAGCGCCGCGGGTGACGCCCGCGCGGTCGGCGATCTTGGTTACGGTGGTGCCGGCGTAGCCGTGCTCGACCAGGCAGTCGATGGTGGCGTCGAGCAGACGCTGACGCATCGCTGTGCTGCGCTCCCCCTGGGTGCGCACCGCCCGCTGCACCGGCTTCGTCATCTCACCAGCCTACATACACACAAGAATGTATGTACCACGCAAGGCTTCTCTTCGAACTAGGAGGTTCCGATGGCACGTAAGCAGCTGGCTGGCAAGGTTGTGGCCATCACTGGTGGGGCGCGCGGCATCGGGGCCGCGATCGCCGCCGCGATGCGTCGTGAGGGCGCGAAGGTGGCGATCGGCGACCTCGACGCCGACCTGGTCGCCGAGACCGCGGCGGGCATCGGTCCCGACGTGGTTGCGCTGCGGCTCGACGTCACCGACCACACCGGCTTCACCGCGTTCCTGGACGAGGTGGAGCGCCGGCTCGGTCCGATCGACGTGCTGGTCAACAACGCCGGCATCATGCCGGTCGGCCTGTTGGAGGACGAGTCACCGGAGACCACCGCCCGGCAGTTGGCGATCAACCTCCATGCGGTGATCCACGGCACCCGGGAAGCGGTCAGGCGGATGCGGCCGCGCGACGCCGGCCACATCGTCAACATCGCCTCCACAGCCGGGAAGGCGGGGCTGCCGGGTGTGGCGACGTACTGCGCCACCAAACACGGCGTGGTCGGCCTCTCCGAAGCGGTCCGGTACGAGCTGCGCGGCACCGGAGTCGACGTGTCGTGCGTGATGCCGGCGATCGTGCGCACGGAGCTGACCAGTGGGGTCGGCGATGCCAGGTTCGTCAAGACCGTGACGCCGGAGCTGGTCGCTGACGCGGTGGTACGGGCGGTGCGCGCCGGAAAGTTCGACGTGTTCGTGCCGCGGGTCGTCGACGGGCTCAACCGGGTGGTGCGGCTGCTACCGCGTGGCCTCGGGGAGTGGATAGTACGGAGCATCGGCGCCGACCGGATCATGATCGAGGCCGCGGATTCGGCCGATCGCGCCGCCTACGAGTCCCGCGCCGCCGCGAGCGCCCCGGCGGCCGACGCCGAGGCGCGACACACCGCCGGGTCCGTGCCGACGAAGGAGGTCCCATGACGACCACAGCGCAGCGGCAGGTCACGCCGCCGGCGTCGATCACCCCGGACCTGGTGCGCAGCCTCGGCGAGATTGTTGTCTCCGCCGGCGATGACACCGCGTCGATCACGCACGTCTTCACCGGCGATGCGCTGGCTACCGTACCCACATCCACAGTGGCCGACGTGGCACACGCCGTCACCGCCGCACGGGCCGCGCAACCCGCCTGGGCCGCGACCCCGGCCCGTGAGCGGGCCAAGGTGCTGCGGCGGTTCGCCGAGCTGGCGCATGACGCGCAGGATCTGATCGCCGACCTGATCCAGGCCGAGACCGGCAAGACCCGGATGCACGCGATCGTCGAGCAGTTGGACCCGCTGTTGACCGCGAC
This sequence comes from Micromonosporaceae bacterium, assembly GCA_009380105.1. GTDB lineage: Bacteria > Actinomycetota > Actinomycetes > Mycobacteriales > Micromonosporaceae > WHSM01. Next base: position 2,047 of record WHSM01000264.1, on the reverse strand, counting down.
GTACTACGCGCGCAAGGCGGCCGCGCTGCTCAAGCCGCGTCGGCGGGCCGGGATGTTCCCCGGTCTGGTGAGCACGGTCGAACTCCGGGCTCCCAAGGGCGTGGTGGGGATCATCTCGCCGTGGAACTTCCCGTTCGCGCTCGGGCTCAACGACGCGTTGGCCGCTCTGGCCGCAGGGAACGCGGTGGTGCTCAAGCCCGACACCCAGACCTCGCTCAGCCCGCTGTACGGGGTCGAGCTGCTCCGCCGCGCCGGCCTGCCCGACGGGGTGCTGCAGGTCGTGGTCGGGGACGGGCCGGTGGTCGGCCCGGCCCTGGTGGAGCGCGTGGACTACGTCGGCTTCACCGGCTCCACCAGGACGGGGCGGGACGTGGCGCAGCGCTCCGCGGCCCGGCTGGTCGGCTGCTCCCTGGAGCTCGGCGGCAAGAACCCCATGCTGGTGCTGGACGACGCCGACCTCGACGCGCCGTCACGGCCGCCCTGTCCGGCAGCTTCACCAACGCCGGCCAGCTGTGCATCTCGATCGAGCGGATCTACGTTGACGAGCGGCTGCACGAGGAGTTCCTGTCGCGGTTCGCGGCCGCGGCCTCGGAGCTGCGCGTGGGCGCCAGCTACTCCGACCTCGATCTGGACATGGGCTCGCTCACGTCGGAGCGGCAACTGCGGATGGTCAGCGAACACGTGGCGAACGCTGTCGCACACGGCGCCGCGGTCGCGGCCGGCGGGCACGCGCGGCCGGATCTCGGGCCCTGCTTCTTCGAGCCGACCGTGCTCACCGGGGTCACCCCGGAGATGGCGTGCCACAGCGAGGAGACGTTCGGGCCGGTCGTGGCCGTGTACCCGGTGGCTTCCGAGGCGGAGGCTGTGGCGCGCGCCAACGACACCGAGTACGGCCTGAACGCCAGCGTCTTCACCCGGTCAGCCCGCCGGGGTCGGCGGGTGGCGGCGGCGCTCCGCGCCGGGACGGTGAACGTGAACGACACCTTCTCGTCGGCGTACGGCAGCATCGACGCCCCGATGGGCGGCATGCGTGCCTCGGGCCTGGGTCGCCGTCACGGGGCCGAAGGGCTGTTGAAGTACACCGAGGCGCAGAGCGTGGCGCGGGCTAGACTCCCGGTGGTCGACCCGCCGGCCGGGATGTCCCGGGACACGTACCTCCGGCTGACGGGCGCGGCGGTGCGCTGGCTCCGCCGCACGCGGATCCGCTGAGGCCCGGAGCATTCAGCTGCCTTGGAAGCGCGGCGGGCGCTTCTCCTCACGGGCCCGCCGGCCTTCCTGGAAGTCCTCGCTGGCGCGGTGGGCACCCCGAACACCGCCCCCGGGGCCGCGACCCGCAGATCGCAGGCGATCGCGAGCTGGGTGCCGGCGCCGATGGCGGGGCCGTTGACAGCGGCGATCACCGGCGTGCTGACCTCGGTGACGCGGCGCAGCAGATGGTAGAGCGCGGCGAGGAAGTAACCCCGGCCGCATGCGACTGTCGGCTGAAGGGACCACCCGGTTAGATCTTGAAGCCCTATGGGGCCCTCGACTCGCCCAACCAAGTGGGACGGGTTGCACCACGAAGCGCGAAGGGGGGCACGCTGGCGGGTCAGCCGAGGTCGATCACGTTCGGGGCCGGGGTCTTCTCGTAGAGTTGCTCGATCTCGGGTGCGTACTTGGCGCCGATCGGCCTGCGCTTGAGCTTCAGTGTCGGTGTCAGCTCGTCGCCGCCCGGCTCCCAGGCGTCGGACAGGATCCGGAACCGCTTGATCTGCTCCACCCGGGACAACATCTTGTTGCCGGACTGCACCGCCTCGGTGATCGCGTCGCGGATCGCGGCGTGCTCGGCGAGCACGGCGGGGGAGGCCTCTGCCAGGCCGAGCTTCCCGGCGTACGCGGCGCCGACATCGGGGTCGAGCACGATCAGCCCGGTCACGTACGGTCGGCTGTCGCCGATCGCGACCACCTGGCCGATCAGCGGCGAGGCGGCCTTCATGGCGTTCTCGATGTTGCTCGGCAACATGTTGCTCGGCGACATGTTCTTGCCGGCCTCGTTGATGATCAGTTC
>WHSM01000185.1 GCA_009380105.1 Micromonosporaceae bacterium | reverse complement strand
GGTTAGTTGTACAGGAGACGGCGACGGGACGTGCACATGACACTCCGGTGAGCACTGTCACCAGGATAGCTCGGGCTTCCACCCCTATTTCAGGCACTTCGTCACGACTTAGATGACTGTGCGTAGCCGGGAAGTCGAACCCGGGAGTCGGGCATGCGGCGTGCTCCGCCGACCAGTGGGGTTTCTCACGCAGGAGGCGCCGATCACCGACCCCGGCGGCGTTGCCGGTTCGCCAGCTCGCCGGCCACCGCGTACGCCGGCGAGCTGTCCAGCGAGTCACGGTCGTCCTGGTAGAGCAGCGTGGTGCGGGGATCCTGGTGGCCCACGGCCGCCTGCACCCGCTCCAACGGCGCGTTGGCCAGCGCCAGCGTCACGAAGGTGCGCCGGGCCGAGTGCGGCGAGAGCTTCCCGGCGGCTGGCAGCCCTGCCGCAAGCGCTGTCCGGCGGATCAGGTTGCGGGCGTCCCGTCCGGTCAGCCGCTTGCCGCCGGGCCGGCCGCGGTACGGCGTCGTCACCAGCAACGGGCCGGCGAGCCGGTCGGCGGGCACGCGCTCCCGCGCGGCCCGCGCCGCGAGATACCGGTCGAGCAGGGACGCGCAGTGCGGCGGGAGCACGGCCCGCTTGGCGTGTCCGCCTTTGTTGACGTACCGCAGCACCCGGTGCCCGGCGTCGTGCCCGACCGACGTGACGTCCGCGCCGAGCAGCGCCCCGATCCGCACCCCGGTGTCGAAGAGGATCCGCAGCAGCGCCGCGTCCCGGAGCGCGGGCTCGCTGCCGCCCCGGTCCGCGGCCGCGTCGGCGGCGTCGAGGACGCGGGCCGCCTGCTGCACGGTCAGGCCGACAGTGGGGGAGACGTCCCGGTGCACGGACGGGCGCGCGACGGCGGCGAACGGGTTGCGCTCGCACGTGTCGTTGCTGATCAGGTACCGGTACCAGGACGAGACGCCGGCGAGGCGGCGCGCCGCCGTGCGCCGGCTGCCGGTCAACTGGACCGCCCAGGCGTCGGCGTCGGCTCTGCGCGCGGCCAGCGGGTCCAGGCCGACATCCGCGCAGAACGCCAGCCAGAGCGCGAGGTCGGCGTAGTAGGCGCGGCGGGTGTTGGGCGAGCGGCCCGCCAGCCACGCCGCTGTCACCGGTCGCGCGCCGTACCGCTCGTCGGGGTTGGCCGGGGGCAAGGCCGGCAACGCCTCGACGGCGGCCGCGAGCGCCGCGATGCCGCCCCGCGCGCCCGATGTCGTCGCCATGGACGTGTTTGACATAAAGGCCACTATAACCGGGATTATCGTGGGCTCTTGCCCCAGACACGCCGACGAGGTTCACGCCCTGGTTCGGGCCTCCACTGTAGAGTAAGCCGAATTTAAATAAGGTTTTCTAGATTTCTGCTTACGAAAGGAGAAGCGTCACTGTGACGGAAGTGTCGACGGCTCAGGAGGAACAGTCCGAAGCGGCCGCGTCGACCGCGATCCGGCGATGCGGGCACTGCGGCGAGGAGTTCACGTACCAGCGCACCGCGAGCCGGCCGCCGACGTACTGCTCCCGGATCTGGCCCGAGCCGCCTCGCGGTTGCCAGGCGCGCGCGAAGGCGCAGCGGGTCGCGAACAAGGCCGTCGGCCTCGACGCGCCGCTCGTCACGTACCAGCAGGCCAGCGAGCCGGTGATGCGGGCCATTCAGACACTCCAGGAGACGCTCTCCGAGCACGTGACGCAGATGCGCCAGGTGGAGACCTCGGCGCTGAGCCGGATCGAGGAGGCCGAACGGGAGGCGCGGGAGGCCTGGGAACGAGCTCAGGCGGCCGAAACCGCACGCGACCGGGCCCGTGAGGCGCAAGGGGAGGCCGAACGCCAGCGCGCCGTCGCCGTAGCCGCCCAGCGTGAGGCCGAGCGGCTGGCCGAACAGGCTCAGCGGGAACGCGACAGCCAGGTGCGGGAAGCGTGGGAACAGGTGGCGGTGAAAGAAGGAGAACGCGCCGCCGCCGAGACGAAAGCCGCCGAGCAGGCCACGGCTGCGGCAGAATCGCAGCGGCAACGCCTGACGGAAGCCGATCGCGCGGCTCAACTCGCCGCGGCCAACCGGGAACTCGCTGAGCAGCTCACGGCCGTACGGGAAGAAGCCAGTCGGCAGGCCGAAGCCGCCCGCGCGGAGCTGAAAGCGGCGCACGCCGATCTCACCGCGGCCCACCAGGGACTCACCCAGGCGCACACGGCGCACACCGGCGAGCTCGCCCGCATGCGGGAGCAGACGGCCGCGGAGCTCGCCCACATGCGGCGGGAACGCGACGAGGAGAAGGAAGCCGTCGCGCAGCTCCGCGGCGACGTGGCGGCCGAGCGCGCCAGAGCCGACCGGCTGGCAGGCGAGCTGACCTCGGCGAACGCAGGTCTGGAGGCTGCCGAGCGGCGGTACGACACTCTGCTCGCCACACTCGGACAGCGGTCCGCTGAGTCTGGGGCCGAGGAGGATCGGCACAGGATGCCCCGCTAACAGCGCGGGCCCTGGCCGACGCGGGATGCGGCGGCTGAACAGGTCGATGTTCTGAGTCCGGCACGGTGAGCTGGCTGTCATCGGATTGGTTGCCATCGATCCCTGGTCGCCGCCTGGTGAGATCATCGCAGTATGGGCTCTTCTCGTCCGGAGCGTTCCGGACTTGCCGGCGTCTTCACGCATCGCGGTGTCGCCGATGCCTACCAACACCGTCCGCCGTACCCAGCGGAAGTGTTCACAATCTTGGATCGACTCATCACGGAGAGCCCTCGTGATGTGCTGGACCTCGGCGCAGGCGAGGGGCTATTGCTCGCCCCCTCGCCGACCGGGTCGACCACGTCGACGCGGTGGACGTGTCGGCGGCTATGGTCGCCGCGGGACGCCAGCAGCCGGGAGGCAGACGGGACAACCTACGTTGGATCATCGGCGCCGCGGAGACCTGCGAACTTGGCGGCCCGTACGCCCTGGTGACCGCTGGGGCCAGCCTGCACTGGATGTCCTGGGAGCCACTGATGGCACGCCTGGCGGCGGCGATGACCGAGCATGCTCACCTGGCCATCGTCGAGCACGGGCCTCAAGGCGTTCCGTGGCGCGAGGAACTGGTCACGGTGATCAAGCGCCATTCCCGCAGCCCTGACTTCGATCCCCGCTACTCGCTGGTTGACGCACTCCGCGAGGGAGGGCACTTCGAGCGGGTCGGACGCGCCGAGACCGCTCCGGTCCTGTTCCGCCAGCCAGTCTCGTCCTACGTGGAGCAGTTCCACTCGACAGCAAGCCTCGCCCGCGAGCACATGTCGAGCCAGGAGGCAGCCGCCTTCGATCGCGCCATCGAAGAGACCGTGCGGCCATGGTCCGTCGACGCCGCCCTGGAGATGACAGTCGCCGCCACTCTCGCCTGGGGACGACCCCTTGCGCCAAAGGCGCTCCGGCACAAGATTCCGCCTGACCTGGCCGTCTCGTGAGACGATCCCTCAACGGGCCCCGCGACCCGGCCCCGGCATGCGGTCATCGGCTCGCCTCGGTGGCCTCACCGTGCTGAGCGGAGGCCCGCAGGGTGTCGTGGGCCGGGGCGTCGGGGACGTGGGCGGGCCGCCCGCTGGCGAACTCCCGGCGCAGCACGGGCACCACGTGCTCGCCCAGCAGGTCGAGTTGCTCCAGCACGGTCTTCAACGGCAGGCCGGCGTGGTCGATCAGGAACAGTTGGCGCTGGTAGTCCCCGACGTACTCCCGGAAACTCAGCGTCCTGTCGATCACCTGCTGCGGACTGCCCACGGTGAGCGGCGTCTCCGCGGTGAACTCCTCCAGCGACGGGCCGTGCCCGTAGACCGGCGCGTTGTCGAAGTACGGCCGGAACTCCTGCACCGCGTCCTGGGAGTTCTGGCGCATGAAGACCTGCCCGCCTAGCCCGACGATCGCCTGGTCAGCGGAGCCGTGGCCGTAGTGCTCGAAGCGCTGCCGATAGAGGCCGACCATCCGCTCGGTGTGCTCCTTGCGCCAGAAGATGTGGTTGGCGAAGAACCCGTCGCCGTAGTACGCGGCCTGCTCGGCGATCTCGGGGCTGCGGATCGAGCCGTGCCACACGAACGGCGGCACACCGTCCAGCGGCCGCGGGGTCGAGGTGAAACCCTGCAACGGGGTCCGGAACCGGCCCTCCCAGTCGACGACCTCCTCGCGCCACAGCCGGCGCAGCAACGCGTAGTTCTCGATTGCGAGCGGGATTCCCTGGCGGATGTCCTGACCGAACCACGGGTACACCGGCGCCATGTTGCCCCGGCCCAGCATCAGGTCGACCCGGCCGCCGGCCAGGTGCTGCAGCATCGCGTAATCCTCGGCGATCTTGACCGGGTCGTTGGTGGTGATCAGCGTGGTGGCGGTGGAGAGGATCAGCCGTTCGGTGCGCGCCGCGACAAAACCGAGCATCGTCGTGGGGGAGGACGGCACGAACGGCGGGTTGTGGTGCTCGCCGGAGGCGAACACGTCCAAGCCGACCTCCTCGGCCTTGACGGCGATGGCGACCATCGCCTGGATCCGCTCCGCTTCGGACGGGACCCGCCCCGTGGTGGGATCGGGGGTGACGTCCCCGACGCTGAAGATTCCGAACTGCATGCCGCCCCCCGCCTGGCTCGCCAAAGATTCCACGTTATCGTCGCTGGTCACGTCCCGTGGCATGCCCGTCCCCGGGCCCGCCGACTCAGGCCAGTTCGAGCTGTCCCGCCGGCGGGACAGCCGGCCCGAGATCGCCGGCCTGGTAATGACGCCGGCACAGCACCTGGTATCGCACGTCATCGGAGACGGTGTCGCCGACCACCACCTGGGCGCCTTCCCGCACCAGTTGCCCATGCGCGATCCGCGCGTTGAGCTGCCCTTCGCGACCGCACCAGCACAGCACTTCCACCTGCAGCCGCTGCACGTCGTCGGCGAGCTCGAAGAGCCGCTGGGCGGCCGGGAACAGCACCGAGCGGAAGTCGGTGGCCAGACCGAAGGCGTACACGTCGACGTCCGAGCTGTCGACCAGACCGGCCAACTGCTCCACCTGCGCGACGGTGTAGAACTGGACCTCATCGCAGATCAGGTAGTCCACCCGCTGGCCGCCGGCCCACTGATCGCGCACCAGGTCCCGCAGGTCGGTCGCGTCGGTGATCTCGATGGCCTCCCGGCCCAGCCCGATCCGGCTGGTGATCCGCGGCGCCCCGGAGCGGTCGTGGCGGGTCAGCAGGAGCCCGTGGCGGCCCCGCCGGGCGTGGTTGTGGTCCATCTGCAGGGCCAGTGTGGACTTGCCGCAGTCCATCGGCCCGTAGAAGAACTTCAACCGGGCGCCGCCGCGCCTCCAGCGGCCGTCACCGGACGGGATGGCCGAGAGCGCCCCGGCGGGTGTGGCAACAGAGTTCACGATGCGGCAGCTTAGAGGGGTCGCTAGATCACACGTGGCGGGGTGTTCCCGGCGGCGACGATGGCGCGCCGCATCGGCACCATCAGCAGCGCGGCCAGACCCACCACGAAGAAGATCAGCAGCGACACGATGCCGATCCGGTAGCTGTGGGTCAGTTGGAACACCAGGCCGAAGGCCAGCGGCCCCAGCCAACTGGTGCCTTTGTCGCTGATCTCGTACAGGCCGAAGTACTCCGCCTCCTTGCCCCGTGGGATCAGCTGGCTGAACAGTGACCGCGACAGCGCCTGGCTGCCGCCGAGCACCAGGCCGATCGCGCCGCCCAACACCACGAACGGCACGACCTGGCCTTCCGGCAGCCAGAACGCCCCGATGATCACACCCACCCAGAGCACCAGGCTCAGGGACAGCGCCTTCCACGCGCCGATCCAGCGCGCCAGGGCGCCCAGCAGCAGCGCCCCGCCGAACGCCAGGAACTGCACCATCAGCACCGTCGCCACCAGAGCGCTCTGCGGCAGCCGCAGCTCCTCGCTGCCGAACTGGCTGGCGAGCGCGATCACCGTCTGGATGCCGTCGTTGTAGATCAGATACGCGAGCAGGAAGAACAGTGTCAACGGGTACGCCTTGAGGTGCCGCACCGTGTGGGCGAGCTGCCGGAACCCCTGCGCCACCACGTTGCCCGGCACCCGGCCCACCGGCGGGCGGTCCTCCAGCCACAGCAGCGGCGCCAAGGTGAACGCCGCCCACCAGACACCGGCCGACACGATGTTCCACCGCGCCAGATCCAGCGTGCTGAACCCGGCCGTCTCGCCGAACGTCACCGCCGCCAGGTTGCCCGCCAGCAGGAGGCCGCCGCCGAGGTAGCCGATCGCCCAGCCGACGCTGGAGACCTTGTCCCGGTCGTCCGGACCGACCATCTGGGGCAGGAACGAGTTGTACACCACGATGCTCGCGCCGTACGCGATGTTGGCGATCACGAACAGCGCGCCGCCCAGCAGATAGCGGTCTCCGGTCACGAAGAACATCGCGATCGTGGCCCCGGAGCCGACGTACGCGCACACCGCCAGCAGCAGCCGTTTGCGGGTCACCCGGTCGGCGATCCCGCCCAGGGCCGGCAGCACGAACACCGTCAGGAACACCGACAGTGAGATCACGTACGGGAAGTAGGCGCCCGGGGCCATTTCGATCCCGAGTGGACTGATCACGCCCTCGCGGCACTTCTCCGACGGGTCGCAGCCAGCCGCCTGCTTCGCGACCGCCGTCAGGAACGGGCCGTAGAAGACGGTCACGACCGTGGTGATGAACGCCGAGTTGGCCCAGTCGTAGAGGTACCACCCGGCGCGCTCCCGGTGGGTCGAACCGGGCGCCGGCGCGGCGGGGGGCTCGTCGGCTGTGTCGGACAGGCTCATGCGCGGATCTCTCTCGTTCGGTGGCGCCGCGACCGGCGACGTCGCCGCCGCGTGCCGCGATCATGATGTCACCACGTCCGCGGTCACGACGCCCCGAAGCGGCGCGCCGCGCCCTGGGAGACGCCTGGCGCTCCAGACGGGCTCGGGAGTGACATCGCGCGTCCGGGCCGGCCGGATGACGGTGTGCCCCATCACGCCTCATCTGGCCGAAATCTTGCCGTACGGCCAGGGTTCGGCGCCCACGGTGACTGTTATCAGGACGGAACCCCTGTGGCCAAACCCGCCAAGCTAACGGGCAGTATCGTGTCCGCGGGGGAAGGAGATTGACGGATGCGGGTGCTCGGCATCGACTTCGGCACGTCCAACACGGTGGCCATGCTGCGCATGCCCGACGGGCGGGTGCGGCCGCTGCTCTTCGACGGCTCGCCGATGCTTCCATCGGCCGTGTATCTGGCCCCCGACGGGCGGATGCTGGTCGGGCGTGACGCCGAGCGCAACGCCCGGGTGGACCCGACGCGGTTCGAGCCCAACCCCAAGCGGCGCATCGACGACAGCACCCTCTTCCTCGGCGAGCAGGAGCTTCCTGTGCCGCGCGTGATGGCGTACGTGCTGGAGCAGGTGCTCACCGAGGCCCGCCGTCAGATCGGCGGCAACCCGGCCGAGGTGCGGATGACCCACCCGGCGCGATGGGGCGAGCGGCGGCGCAGCATTCTGGTGGAGGCCGCGCGGTTCGCGGGCCTGCCGCGCCCCCAGTTGATCGCCGAGCCGGTCGGCGCCGCCAGCTACTTCACCTCGGTGCTGGGCACCGCGGTGCCGGTCGGGCGCTCCCTGGCCATCTACGACCTCGGCGGCGGCACCTTCGACGCCACCGTGGTGCGGCGGACCCAGACCGGTTTCGAGGTCCTCGCCGAGGAAGGGCTGCCGGACGTGGGCGGCCTCGACTTCGACCACGCCATCGTCGAGCACCTCGGCAAGACGTACTCGCAGAGCCACGCCGAGACCTGGGCCAAGCTCATCAATCCGCAGGAAGCGGGAGACCGCCGGTACCGGCGGATGCTGTACGAAGACGTGCGCGGCGCCAAAGAGATGCTGTCCCGCACCTCCAACGCGGACATCCACCTGCCAGCGCTCGAGGTCGACGCGCACCTGACCCGGGAAGAGTTCGAGTCTCTGGTCAAGCCGTACCTGGAAGGCACGGTGGAGTGCCTCAAGCGGACCATCGCCCAGGCCAGGCTGGAGCCCAAGGACATGGTGGGCATCTTCCTGGTGGGCGGCTCCAGCAGGATCCCGCTGGCCGGTCACCTGATCCACACTGAGCTGGGCGTGGCGCCCACTACCTTGGAGCAGCCCGAGACGGTGGTGGTGGAAGGCTCACTCGCCGTGGGCAGCCCCGGCAGCGGCGGTCAGCGCCGCCCCGTGTCCGGCATGCCGCGGCCCGCGCAGGGCCCGCCGCGCCGGCCTGGCGCGCCGGGGCCAGCCACACGTCCCGGAGGACCGGGTCCTGGGCCGGCGCGGCCGGTCGCGGCGCCGCAGCGCCCGCAGGCGCCCCCGCGTCCTCCGGCAGGGCCACGCCCCCCGGCTGGCCCGATGCCACCTCGACCCGCCTCGGGCGCGCCAGGATCGCCGCCGCGGCCAGTGTCCGGGCCGGGTGCGGGCCCACGTCCTCCGGCCGGCCCACGTCCTCC
>WHSM01000156.1 GCA_009380105.1 Micromonosporaceae bacterium | reverse complement strand
GCCGCGTCGCCGCCCAGCTCGCGCACCGCTTCGCGCATGGTGGCGAGGTCCACCACGCACGGCACGCCGGTGAAGTCCTGCATCAGCACCCGGGACGGCGTGAACTGGATCTCGACGCTGGGCTCCGCGGTCGGGTCCCAGCCGCCGAGGGCTCGGATGTGGTCGGCGGTGATGTTCGCGCCGTCCTCGGTGCGCAGCAGGTTCTCCAGCAGGATCTTCAAGCTGTACGGCAGCCGTTCGGAGCCATCGACCTGGTCGAGCTGGTAGATGTCGTACGTCGCGTCACCAACCGTGAGTCGGGTCTTCGCGCCGAAGCTGTCGATGCTTGCCACGGCATGCTCCTTACGTCTGTCTGATCCAGGGGATCTTTGTGAAGTCTCGCGCACCGCGGCCGACCCCGCAGAGTTAGGCCAGCCTTGGTCCGTCGCAACAAACCGTACGTCCGTCTTGTTTGGCTCGCAACCCCGTGCCAGGCTATGGGACGGACGCCGCCGTGGAACGAGGACGGAGGTCGCGACGATGATCCATCACGTGCAACTGCTCGGCCCGCCGGGATCGGAGCCTGTGATGCGAGCCTTCTACAGCGGAGTGCTCGGACTGGATGAGATCCCGAAACCGCCGGTGCTCGCCGCGCGCGGCGGCTGCTGGTTCCGCGGCGGTGGCATCGAGTTGCACGTGAGCGTCGACCCGCAGTTCCAGCCGGCGCGAAAAGCGCACCCCGGCCTGCTCTGGCCGGACCTGGACGGCCTCGCCGAGCGGCTTGAGGCGGCCGGCCACCCGGTCCGGTGGGACGGCGACTTCCCCGGCATGCGGCGCTTCTACGCCGACGACCCGCACGGCAACCGACTGGAGTTCTTGGCGCCGGTCGAGGGCTGAGGCGATTGAGTCCGCCGCGGGCTGCTGAGCCGGGATTGCTTATCGGAAGTGATAAGGTGTCCAGATGGTTTCCGAAGCGTGGTCGCCTGACCCGGCGCCTGCGGTGAATGACGCCAGTAGCGAGCTGACAGCCGTGCTGGAGTCAGCCGCGCGGCTGCAGGAACTGGTCCCCGACTCGGTGCTCGTCGGCGGTTCGGCGGCGGCGCTCTATGCCGGACATCGTGACTCCTTCGACCATGACCATGTGCTGCGGGATCTGCGGGACCGTTTCGACCTGGTGTTGGATGCGCTGGAGTCCGAAGGCGACTGGGTGACCAACCGCGTCCGACCGGGAAAACTGGTGCTGGGCCGGCTGGGAGACATCGAGGCCGGAGTGCGGCAGCTGATACGCGCCCGGCCCCTGGAGACGACTCAGGTGACGCTGCCGTCAGGGCGGACGCTGCGGGCGCCGACGGCCGACGAGACGCTGCGTGTCAAGGCGTTCCTCATGGTTCGGCGCAACCAGACCCGCGACTACCTGGACGTGGCGGCATTGAGCGACCGCTTTGGGGTCGAACATGCTGCGGCCGTGCTGACTGACATCGACGAGTATTACGCCGACCAGCACCGCGACGGACTCGGCGTGGCGACCCAGGTCGCCCGGCAACTGGCCGACCCGCGTCCGGCCGATGCGTCGGTCACCCGTGAGCTGGATGCCTACCGCAACCTCTCTCCTCACTGGCGGGACTGGGACCGGGTGCGGGCGGCCTGCCGATTGCTGGCGGCAGAGATGGCTGAGAGGCAGGAAGGATGAGTCTGGCGTTTCGGAACCTGAACGTCACACCGGACGCTTCAGTGTCCGAGTGGCCCACCGAGGCGGTGCGGACCGCCCTGGAGCGGGGGGATCTTGGGCACTGGCAGCGGATCGTCGCCGAGTTCCGCCGCGACCCGTGGGGACGCACCGCCCGGCAGGTTGAGGAGATCCTTTCCCACGACCGCCCTTACGGGGTGGCCGAGCTGATGGAGACCGCGCTGCGGCGTGCCCGACGCCGCGCCGAGTCAGCCGAGCGCGAGGAAGTCGCCGCAGCGATCCGGCGGGCCGTGGCCAAGTCCGGTCTCGGAAAGGCCGAGTTCGCCGTGCGGATTGGGACGTCGGCCTCCCGGCTGTCCACTTATCTCAATGGCAAGGTGACGCCTTCGGCGGCCCTCATGGTCAGAAGCCAGAGGCTCGCAGAACGGTCAGCTGACAGGCTCGCGGAGCAGCCGGGCCTGGTGGAGCGCGAAGGCCGCGCCGCCCCTCCGCCGTCGTCGGGCGACGGGGGCGCGGCGCTCCCGTGGGCTCAGCGCAGCCGCCGCGCGCCCAGGTATTGAAACTCAGCGAACATCGCGACGGCGGCGGCCTGCAGCAGCACGTAGCCGACGCCGAGACCGGTGAGCGGGAACCATCCGGCGAGCACGATCGCGACGCTGTCGAGCACCCAGAGCAGGTTCAGGACGATCACGGCCCAGACCGCGGCGCGATTCATGCGAGGACGGCTCGCCAGGTACGCCAGCGCTGTCGCCCACATCACGAGAAACCCGCCGACCGGCCAGAGCAGCGCCGGGGGAGTGCCCAGCAGGTCCGGCAGGAACCCGACGCCGGCGACCGCGCCGACGCCGGTCAGGCCGGACGCCGCGGCGTCCAGCCGCAGCCACAGGCGCAGACTCACAGCGGCCCGGGCGTCGGCGCCGGCAGCCACATCGGTGTGCTGGTGCGTCGTCATGTCAACCTCCACGTCAGCTTTCCGGTCACGGCCGCGAACCGGTGTCGCGGCCTGAGGCCAACGCTGCGGGCGAGCCACTGCCAGGTCGACACCGAGCGGCGCCAAGCACTGCCAGTTCGTCGCTGGGGAGTCCGAGATCAGCCGATTTGTCGGTACGCCACGGACGGGAGTCGCCGCATCAGGGCACGAAATCCCCCCACCGCTACGCGTCCTGTCGTGACCTGGCCCAGAGATCGTCGGCGACTAGCTTCGCTGCGGCGTTCTGCCAGTTGTGCAGGGTCCGCTCCGGCACGTGGGTCTGGAACCAGCGCAGCGCCTGCCGGGCGGTGGCGTCCAACCCGGCGTGGCGAGCCCGCTGGCTGTACGGGCGCAGCCCCAGCACGTACGGGAAGTAGAGCGCGTTGTAGTGGCGCCACTCGTCGCTGAAGCCGACCTCGCCATCCGGCGGCTTGAGACGCGTGATGCTCTCCAGCAGCAACGCCTTCAGCTCCGTGGCCCGCTCGACGGGCGACAGCGCCGTCTGTCCGGCCGCGTCCCGGCGCGCCAGCCGGTGCTCGATCAGCGGCAGGTCGGTGAGGGGGCTGGTCACCAGGCGGCCCAGGTCGCCGTAGTGGCTGAGCGCGCGCCGCGTCAGCCGGCCGAACTCCTCGGCGTCCATGTCCGCCAGCCGAGAGCCGGGGTCGCGGCGGGGGAGCGCGTCGGAGACGTCGCGGAGCTGGGCGCGCTCGGCGCGCAGCCCGGACGAGGCCAAGGAGAGCCGGTCCAGCGCCCGGTGCAGCGGATTGGCGAGCACCTGCACGCCGATCGCGGCGGCGACGCTGCCGAGCAGCAGCGCCGCGAGCAGCGGCGACACGCCGCCCGAGATCAGCATCGCGAACCCGATCTGGCCGCCGAACAGCGTCGCCGCCGCTGTCGCGGTGATCGCGGAGCGCCACATGTCCGGACGCAGCGTCTCGCCTTCGGAGAACGCGTCCAGGACGGCGACCACCAGGCCGAGGATCGCCAGGTCCGCGCCGATCCCGGCCACCGCGAGCCAGTCCGGAAGCCATCCCAGCGGCAGCAGCAGGCCGGAGAGCCCCAGCCCGAACAGCAGCGTCGCTGCTGCGAGCACGCCGACCACGGGAGCCGGGCGCGTCGCGCGCCGGGACCAGAGCAGGACGCCGAAACCGGTCGCGAGCTGCGCGACCACCAGCAGCGACGCCAGCGCCGTCCAGCCCGCGGGCCCGCCGAACGCCGCCATGAGGGCGGCCCCGACGAGCACGGCCACGGTGAGCGGCGCCGCTGCCCGGCGCCACCAGAGGTCGAGGCGGTCCCGCCAGTCGGCCGTCTCCGGCGCCAGCCGCAGCAGCACCCCGGCCCAGGCCACGCCGGACAGGTGCACGAGCACGGTCGCCAGCGCCGTCAGAGCGGTCCGGGCTTCAGCGGGCGCGGCCGCCGCCAGGCCGTGGCAGGCGACGGCCAGGCTGTAGCTGATCAGGCCGTACGCCGCCCTCCGCAGGACCGGCTTGCCCGGGTCGCGGGCGACCAGGTAGAGCCCCAGCCACCAGGCGAGGCCGAACGCGACCGCCGTCAGCGCGAGCATCAGCGCACAGGGGTGCGCGACTGCCCGCTGTCAGCGGTCGGGGACCCGTCGTCGGCGACGTGCTCCACGTGCGCGGTGGCGCTGCCGGCGACGCGACGTTCGACGAGCATCAGGCCGATCACGATCCCGGCGCCGATGACGAACAGCGTCGCCGTGGATGCGACGTTCTCGTCCGGCGACAGCAACGCGCGCTCCTCGGTCTGCCACGGCCAGAGCGCCCGCAGCGATCCGGCGATCAGCCCGGTCAGCAGAGCGAGGGTGATGCGGCGCCGATGCTCCAGCAGCCACTGCAACAGCTTCACGAACAGCGCGAGGCCGACCAATGCGCCGGCGGCGAAGACCCCCAGATAGCCGTAGTCCCGCTGGTTCACGGCGGCCAGCGTCGGCGCGTACAAGCCGATCGTCAGCAAGATGAACGAGCCCGAGACCCCCGGCAGAGTCAGCGCGCAGACCGCCACCGCGGCGGCGAGGAAGACGATCACGGGAGTCGCAGCGACTTCGCCGGGTGGAAGCCCGGTGAGGACGAACGCGCCCACCGCCGCCGACACCGCCGCCACGATCTCCCGGGGCCGCCACGGAGCCTTGATCATCGACATCGGCACCCAGAGCGAGGCGAGCACCAGGCCCAGGAACAGCCCGCGGGTCTGGTGCGGGTAGTCGTGCAGCAGCGGCTCGATCACCCGCGCCGCGATCACCAGCAGGCACAGCATGCCGATCCCGACCGGGATCACCACGCGCCACCTGGCCTGGCGGAACTCGGCCGCGGCCCGGGCCAGCCCTCGCCCGCGCGGCAGGTCGGAGACCGCCAGACGGACCCCGCTCACCACGTGCCCGGCGGAGATGATCAGCGACTCGTAGACGCCCAGCACCAGGGCGATCGTGCCGCCGCTGACCCCCGGGATGCCCTCGGCGACGCCGATCAGGCCGCCTCGGAGCAGATGAGCGATAGTGATGCGCACTGACGGTGACCCCTTGTCTTCCCGGTCGCACAGCAATCGTCGCGCGGTCTGCGAGCATCCGTCGCGCGTGATGTCCCGTACAGGGTAGTCAGGGGCTGTCGGGCGTGGGTGTCGCGCCCGGCCGCATCGTCGGGGCGGGTTCGTCGTCGGGGTTCCGGGCCGGGTCCAGTTGGACTGAGATGCCCGGCGTGAGACCCAGCGCCACGGCGTATGAGAGATAGTCGTCCGAGATCGGCGTGTCGCCCAGTGTGGCGCCAGCCAGTTCAGGGCGGCGCTCCCGCAGATAGCTGCGCACGCCCAGCCAGTGCGCCGCCGTGCGCCGCCCGATCGGCGTGGGCCGGTGGCGGTCCCGCGCCAGAGAAGCGAGCTGCAGCAACAGCACGACCACCGCCACCAGCACTGCGGCGGCGGACAGCAGGGGGTCGCGGGTCACCTCGAGGTACGTCCAGCCGGCCAACGCCAGCGCTGGCAGCAGCGCCGCGCCGGCCAGGAAGTCGGTGTTCAGTCCGGTCCGCGCCACCCGGCGCGCCCGGGCGTCGGCCGCCACCTCGGCGTGGAACCGTCGCAGCCACCGGAACCGGTCCCGGCGGAACCGGAATCCCAGCGCCTCCAGCGGCGTGCGGTTGCCATGGGCGTGCTCGCGCAGCCGGCTCATGAGCCGCCGTTCGTACTGGGTCAGCCGCAGGGGGTCCGGGTCGAGGATGTGGATGCTCGCTCGCCCGTTGTCGCGGTGGAAGTCCAGGAAGCCACGGGCCGCCAGGTCGGTCAGCGTGGCGTGCACCGCCTCCGGGGTGCAGCGCCAGCCGTTGACGAGGAGATTCACCACGGCCGGCCGGCACGTCTCCAGCTCGTCGGTGGGCGGGTCGGGCGTGACATAGCGGCGCCGGGTCGCGATCAGCACCGCGGCCAGGATGAGCAGCCAGGCGACGAGTCCGCCGCCCCCGATCTGAAACAGCAGAGTCTGTAGAGGTGGCATGGCATGCTCCTCACTACCTGTCACCAAGCGTGGCGCGTGGACTCCGCAAAGTGGAAGAGCTTGTCGTTGAACTGTCAAAAATTTGTGGAAACGCGCCGATAACGACCAGGCGATCGCACCGAATCAGTCAGGCAGGCGCGGGCCCTGCTCGCGCTGCTCGGCCAGCCAGGACTCCACCTCGTCGGGCTTGCGTGGCAGGCCGGCCGAGAGCACCTCGGCGCCGGAGGAGGTGACGAGCACGTCGTCCTCGATCCGGATGCCGATGCCCCGCAGCTCCTCGGGGACCAGTTCGTCCTCCGGCTGGAAGTACAGGCCGGGCTCGACGGTGAGCACGTACCCCTCGTCGACAGCGCCGTCGCGGTAGTGGGTCTTGCGGGCCCGGGCGCAATCGTGCACGTCGATGCCGAGCATGTGCCCGAAGCCGTGCAGGCTCCAGCGGCGGTAGAGCTGCTTGTCTTTGTCCAGGGCCTCCTCCGCGGAGCACGGCAGCACCCCGAGCGCCTCCAGCCCTTCGGCGAGCACCCGCATGCAGACCCGGTTGACCTCCTTGAACTCCACGCCCGGCCGCACCGCCTCGATGCCGGCCTGTTGGGAGGCGTACACGATCTGATAGATCTCGCGCTGCAGGTCGGTGAACCTGCCCGAGACGGGCAGGGTGCGGGTGACGTCCGCGGTGTAGAGGTGGCGGTTCTCCACGCCCATGTCCATCAGCAGCAGCTCGCCGGGCCGGGTTCGGCCGTCGTTGCGGGTCCAGTGCAGGGTGGTGGCGTGCGCGCCGGCGGCCACGATCGAGCTGTACCCGACGCCGTTGCCGTCGTGGCGGGCCCGCAGCCCGAAGACGCCTTCGAGCAGCCGCTCGGAGATCTCACGGCCCCGCGGCAGCACCCTAGCCACGTCCTCGAAGCCGCGCACCGTCGCGTCCACCGCGTCGACGAGCTGGGCGATCTCCCACTCGTCCTTGACCAGGCGCAGCTCGGAGAGCGTCGCGGCCAACTGCGAGTCGCGATCCAGCTCGACGGGCGCGTTCGGGTCGTCGGACTGCCTCGGCTTCTCGGGAGCCTCGATCGCGGCGTCCACGGTCGCGTCGTGCCCGCGCAGCACGCGGGTCTCGGCCGGATTCACGTCGCTGAGAACCTTCTCCAGCTCGGACAGGTCCGCGGTCTCGATGCCGAGCAGCGTGCCGCGCTCGGCCAGCGAGTGCCTCCGGCCGATCCACAGCTCGCCGTACTGCGAATCGCGGAAGAACTCGTCGGTCTCCTTCGGGGAGCGCGGGCGGGCGTAGAGCACCGCGTCGTGGTCGTCACCGTCGGGGCGCATCACCAGCACGGCGTCGGGGTCGTGCTCGCCGGTGAGCCAGACGAAATCGCTGCCCGGGCGGAACGGGAAAAAGCAGTCACTGTTGCGCACCTTCTCGCGGCCGGTGGGAATCACCAGCGTTTCGCCGGGGAAGGCGTTCGACAGCTGCTCCCGGCGGCGGGTGTGAATCGGCGTGTGCTCCAGCGGGGCGAGACCTGGCAGCGTGGAGCCGCGCCAGCCGGTGCGCATGAACCCGAGCAGAGCCTCCGGATAGTCAGGGTGATGGGCTGGCCGGTGCTGTGCAGTTTCGCTCTGCGCAGGCTCGTTCATCGCGTTTCGCTCCTCACCGCTTCTGTGCGCCTTCTTGACGGTATCGCGTGCGGGCTGCGTGTGCCCCGGCGCGGGCCCTCCGTTGGCCCGTTCTCACCGGGGCGTGGAAGGATGACGGCCATGTGCGGACTGCTCACCTTCGTCAGCGCCCGTGGCGCCGCCTCAGAACACGAGTCGGCGATCGCCGAGGCGCTGGAGAGCCTTCACCACCGGGGCCCGGACGAGACCGGCGTGGTGGCGCTCAACGACGACGTCGTGCTCGGCTTCAAGCGGCTGTCGATCATCGACGTGGAGCACTCGCACCAGCCGATGCGGTACGCCGACGGCCGCTACACGATGACCTTCAACGGCGAGATCTACAACTACATCGAGCTCCGCGAAGAGCTGATCCGCAAGCACGACGCGTGCTTCGAGACCGAGGGCGACAGCGAGGTTATCCTCGCCGCGTACCACTACTGGGGCGCCGAGGCGGTCAAGAAGCTGCGCGGCATGTTCGCCTTCGTCATCTGGGACCGGCTGGAGCGCAAGGCGTTCGGCGCCCGCGACCCGTACGGGATCAAGCCGCTCTACTACCTGGCTGACTCCGACGGCGCGTACTTCGCCAGCGAGAAGAAGGCGCTGATGCCGCTGGTCGAGGATCCGCGGGTGGATCCGGCCGGCCTGGCGCACTATCTGACGCTGCAGTACGCCCCGGAGCCGGAGTCGCTGCACCAGGGCATCACGCGGGTGGAGTGCGGGCACTTCTTCGAGTACGCGCCGGGTGACGAGGTGCGCAGTGCCTGCTACTATCGCGCCGACTTCCGCCCGACGCCGACGGAGCATCCGGAAGTCCTGTACCAGCGGATCCAGGACACGTTGCGGGAGAGCGTGCGGATGCACATGCGCTCCGACGTGCCGGTCGGGGCGTTCCTCTCCAGCGGCATCGACTCGACCGCGGTCGCGGCGCTGGCCCGGGAGTTCAATCCGAACATCCTGACCTTCACCGTTGGGTACGACGTCCCCGGCTACAGCGAGATCGACGTGGCGCAGGAGTCGGCCCGCTGGCTGGAGGTCACCACGATTCCCACCAAGATCGGTCCCAAGGAGATGATGGAGTACCTCCCGCGGATCGTCTGGCATCTCGACGACCCGGTGGCCGACCCGGCGCTGGTCCCGCTGTACTTCGTGGCGAAGAAGGCCAGCGAGCACGTCACAGTGGTGCTGTCCGGTGAGGGTGCGGACGAGTTCTTCGGCGGGTACGGCATCTACCGCGAGCCGTTGTCGCTGCGCCACGTCTCGGGGCTGCCGTCGCCGTTGAAACGCGGCTTGCGCGCGCTGTCGCAGGTGATCCCGGAAGGCGTGAAGGGTCGCAGCTTCCTGGAGCGCGGCACGATGTCGATCGAGGAGCGCTACTTCGGCAACGCGCGGATCTTCACCGAGGCCGAGAAGTCGCGGCTGATGCGGTCGTACGACCCGGCCGTGCAGTACACCGACGTGACCGCGCCGCTGTACGCCGAGTGCCCCCACCTCGACGACATCAGCAGGATGCAGTACATCGACCTCTACACCTGGCTGCGCGGCGACATCCTGGTCAAGGCCGACCGGATGTCGATGGCGCACTCCCTGGAGCTGCGAGTGCCGTTCCTGGACCGGGAGGTCTTCGACGTCGCGGCGAGCATCCCGGCCGAGCTGAAGGTCACCCCGAAGGG
>WHSM01000599.1 GCA_009380105.1 Micromonosporaceae bacterium | reverse complement strand
GCGCCCCATTCGGCCGGCCGCCGCGAACACTAGGCTCCTGTCATGACACGGCGCCGCTCGGTCGCAACCCGCATCAGGAGGTACGGCTACCAGGTCTTCTACCGGCTTCCACGAGGAGTCCGGCGGCGTGTCGTCCGGCTGGTCTCTCCGACGTACACGGTCGGCTCGGTGGTGCTGGTCCGCGACAGCGACGGCCGGATCCTGCTGGTGCGTCAACCGCCGGGTCACGGCTGGTCGCTGCCGGCCGGCATGGCCAACCGGGGCGAGGAGCCGGCGGCGTGCGCCGCCCGGGAGCTGGCGGAGGAGACCGGTCTGCTGGTCAGCGTCGCCGACCTCTCCCCCGCCGTGCCGAACGCTGTGCTGCACTCCAAAGGCCGCTGGGTGGACTTCGTGTTCGAGGCGACCGTCGATTCGGACGAGCACACCGTCGAGGTGGACGGCGCGGAGATCCTCGAAGCCCGCTGGTGCAGCGTGCAGGCCTTGCCGCCGCTCACTGTCCCGGCCGCCCGGCTGCTCGCCGAGTACGGCATCGGGCCGTACGTGGGCTACCTCGATGACCGGGCCCGCTAGCCGGGCGCCGGGTGGCGCCGGCGCGGTCTGCGCGGTGGCGCTCGCCGCGGGCGAGGGCGCCCGGCTGCGCCCGTTGACCCTGGCGGTCCCGAAGGCGCTGTGTCCGGTCGGGGGCGTGCCGCTGCTGGACCTGACCCTGGCCAGGCTCGCCGATCTCGGGTTGGCCGGACCAGGGTCCGTGGCCGTGAACGCCTGCCATCTGGCGGACCAGATCGCCGCCCACCTGGCCGGCCGGGCCCACCTGTCGCGGGAGGAGCCGCCGGCGCTGGGCACCTCCGGCGGCGTGGCGAATCTGCGCGGCTGGATCGCCGGCCGCGCCGTGCTGGTGTGCAACGCCGACGCCTACCTCGCTCCGGAGGACCCGGGCGCGCCGGGCCCCGGAGGCGGGTACGGCGGACTCCTGGCCGGCTGGGACGGGCAGACCGTGCGGATGCTCGTGACACCGGCCCTGCCGGGGCAGGAGGGCGAGTTCGGCCGGGAGCGCCAATGGCGGTTCGCCGGGGCTTCCCTGCTGCCGTGGCGGCTGGTGCGGGACCTGCCAGTCCGTCCGGGCGAACTGGTGACGACGGTGTGGCGGCCCGCCGAGGCGCGGGGGGAGCTGGAGTTCGTGCCGCACCGCGGGGTGTTCATCGACTGCGGCACGCCGGCGGACTACCAGACCGCAAACCTGCACGCGGAGACCGCCGGTCGGCAGCATTAGAGTGACCAGAGCCATGCCGAGGACACACCGCACCGCGAGGAGCCACAGGTGATCACCGCCATCGTCTTGATCGACTGCGCCACTGACTCGATCCCCGAGGTCGCCCAGACGCTCGCCGAGTTGCCCGGCGTCAGCGAGGTCTACTCCGTCGCCGGTCACATCGACCTGATCGCGGTCGTGCGGGTGCGCGAGTTCGATCAGATCGCGGAGGTGATCGCGGGCGGCATCAGCAAGGTGCCGGGAGTGGCCGACACCGAGACGCACATCGCGTTCCGCGCGTATTCCCAGCACGATCTGGAGCAGGCGTTCGCGATCGGCTTCGAAGCGGCGGACTAGGAGCGCGATCGCCGTCCTCCGCCCGGCCGCCCCGACTGCGGCGACCGGGCGGAGGACGGCGGTGTCGCTTCGCTCTACCTACGTGGGCTACCTGCCGGTGGTGATCTCCTCGCGCTTCGGCGCGGGCGAGACCGGAGCCTCGCTCGGCGGGGTCGGCTGCTCCACCGGGAAGAAAAAGCCCTTCACCGCGGGAGGCAACGCGCCCAGCCGGTTCATCTTCTTCGGCACGGCAGCGCCGGCGTACTCCAACTCCGTGTGCCCGTGCTCG
>WHSM01000077.1 GCA_009380105.1 Micromonosporaceae bacterium | reverse complement strand
GCCGCCGTCGGCAGGCCCGTCCGAGCCGGCGTCGCCCGGGTCGGTGACATCGTCGTAGGCCACGCCGCCGTCGGACAGGCTGTCATCCTGCGGGACGCCCAGGTCGGAGGAGTCCTCCTCGCCGCCGTACCCTTCCTCGGGCCAGCCTGCCGGCTCGTCGCTGTCCATGGCCTATTCCTGCTTCTCTTCCTCGCTCGGAGGCGCCGGCACGAGGCCGCGCGCCTTGACCAACACCTCGTCGATCTTCTGAATCCTTGCCTTCAAGGCTTCCCGGTCCTTGGCCAACTTCGCCTTGTGCTTCTGCCGGGTCGTCTTGTCCTCCACCATCGCCTGGTCGATCGCCGCGATCTGCCCGTCGAGGTACTTCAGCCGCCGGTCGATCGCGTCGTCGAGCGCGAGCGTAAGCGAGTACTGCAAGTCGGTGAACCGGTGGGTCATCTCGTCCTGCAGCGAGGCGCGGGACTCGTTCATGACCTCCCGCACCCATTGCTTGGCCTGGTTACGATCACCTGCCACCTTGCGCTTGTAGATCATGAACGCCGCGGCGGCCAGCCCGAGCCCGACACCCGCGGTCGCGACGGCCATGCCGGCGGCCCCGCCGGCCAGGCCAAGGGCGGCGCCTCCGCTCATGATCCCCCGGCTGCCCATCATCACCATGCCGCCGCTGGACATCACGACCATGGCGTTGTCGCCGCTGACCTCACGCCGCGGCTTGGACTGCGACACGGCGCGCAGCTGCGCGTTGATCCGCCGCATCAGGTGCTGCAGCTCCTGCGGCGTGAACACCTGCGCCAGAATCCGCTGCGCGATCACCCGGAAGCGGTGCTCCAACTCGGCGGACATGCGCACCGACAGCGCATGCAGAGACCGGTCCACGTCGTACGGCAACCGCTTCAGCTCGGCCCGGCCGGACTTCTCGATCTGGGTGAGGAACTGCTCCTGCACCTTCTGGAAGTAGGTGCGCAGCCGACCCGACGCCTCCACCTTCGCCCTCTGGGTCTCGGTGTTCAACGCCAGCGACCACTGCTTGGTCTCCGAGCGCTTCCGGGAGTTGACCCGGCCCCGCTCCTCCTTCAGCCGCGCCGCCATCGCCGGATCCGGGTCGGCGGCCTTCATGTCCTCCATGGCATGCAGGTCCAGCCGCACGAACTCACTGCGGATCGACCGCAGCACGTTCGCCGACTTGAGCAGGTGGCCACGGGAGGCCAGCTTGATCAGCGCGTGTTGCAGATCGGCCACCTTGGACTCTTTCACCAGCTCAGCCGCCGCCTCCTTCGGCATCCGCAGCGCCATCTCCGCGAGCCGGGACGACACCGGGAAGAACGGCGCCGAGCCGAACCGGGGCGCATGCGCCTGCAGCAGCGCGACGTTGTCGTCGAGGATCGTGCGCCAGCCCGGGTACGCGTCGGTCTTGGTGAGCGCGAACAGCACCAGGTTGACCTTCTTGCTCGCCTCCACCAGGAAGCCCATCTCCGGCTGGGAGAACGGCGACGACGCGTCGACGACGAACAGCAGAGCCGTCGCCCGCTCCACCGCGTCCATCGCGACCTCGGCGTGCAACGAATCCAGGCCGCCCACGCCCGGCGTGTCCACCAGGTTGACGTACTGCAGCAAGGGAGCGGAGTGGCGGATCTCGATCCGACGCGGCGGGCGCATGCCCTCCGGCATCCGACCCAGCACCGTGCCCCAGTCCCGGATGTCCTCCAACCGCAGCGGAATGGGATCCTCCCGGCCGGGCACGTGCGCGCGGACCCCGTGCTCGGCCGAGTGCGTGAACTCCAGGTACGAGCTGGTGGCGACCGCGGCGTCGACCGGAGAGAGATTCGGCACGCCGATCAGCGCGTTGGTCAGCGAGCTCTTGCCCCGCTTGGTCTCGCCGACCACCACGATCGCGGGCTTGGTCTGCTCCCGCCGCCGCTGGCCGTCCATGTCGGACGCGGCGTCCGGGTCGATCCGCCGCAGCTGCGCCAACGCGTTGTCGACGCCGCCGCGCATCATCTTCTCCAGCTGGGCCGTGGTGATGCCGGCGCGGGCCGGGGCGCTCATGGGCCCTTCCCTTTCACTTGGCTTCCTCGCTGTAGACGGTGACCACCGGGGCGCGCAGCACGACCCGTCGGTCCACGTACCCCGGAACCTCGACGGCTGCGATCGCGCCGACCTGCGCCGGATCCGCTGTCGGCGCGGAGCCGCCCGCCTCGTGGTGCGCCGGATCGAAGCGCGCGCCGTTCGGTGTGACGGTCGACACCCCGACCTCCTGCAACGCCCAGCCGAGCCGGTCGGCCAACGCCTTGCTGGTGGCCCGGTCCCGCACGTACACGCAGGTCTGCACCAACGTGGAACGCTCGGCCTCAAGCGCTGCGCGCTGCGCGCTCGTCTGGTCGGCGGCGGCCGGCGCGGCCGGCGCCACAGCGCCGTCCTCGCGGCGGCGGAGGAACAGCAGCCCGGTCACGGCGCCGCCCGCGATCAACGCGCCGAGGAAGCCGACGACCGCCGCGGACGCCGAGAAGCTGTACTCGCACGTCTCGGCGTCCGCAACCGCCAGCGGCTGGCGGCCCTGCTCGCGCTTCTGGATCTCTTCGTCGTCTCCGTCGCGGTCGCCGGGGATGCCGCCGCCCGGTCCGGGCTGCTCCGGGTCGTCGTTCTGGTCCGGGTCGCCGGGGTTCTGGCCCGGGTCCTCCTCGCCGGGGGGGTTGGCGGACTCGCCAGGCTCCTTCGGCGCGACGCCGCCGCCACGCCGTCCCGGCGGGTTGTTCTGCTCCTCACCGGGCGTCTGGCCCGTCGGCTGGGTCGCCACGGTGCACACCTGGCCCCCCACCATGCCGGTGAAGAGCCCGGTGAGCACCGCGAATATCAAAGCAATACCTGCGGCAACGATCCGGAGGCTGCTGGTCGTCATCGGCACTCCTGAGAATGTCGCTGAAAAGCGTGTCGGGATGGGTGGTGGTGGGACAAGAACCTGACATCACTGTCTTCCCGCGTGCTCCCGCACACGTTGGGACAGTAGATAGAAACCACGATGCGCGACGTGCGCGACCCGGGCTTGCGCCGGGCTGGCCCCGGCCACGGCGAACGCGCGCCAACGCGTCGCGGCGTCCAGCGCCGCCTTCGCCAACTGCGGCCCGGGCGCCCCCGCCATGTCGAGAATCCAGGCCGGGTCCCGTGACAGGGCGAGGCGGGTCAACTCGACCTCCATCCGCTCGGGAAGCTCGACGTTGCCAGCGCTGACCTGTTGCGCGACCTCGATCAGCTTCAAGCTGTGGTACTCCGGCTGCTGAATGACCCGTTCGATGGCGTCCCGCAGCAACTCACGGTCGGCCGGCCGTTGCGTCCCGCCGGCTATCTTCTCCAGCGCCGACAGGCCCCAGCCAGCCTTGATCGCGTCGGTGCGCCACCGGAACGCCTGGTCGAGGGTCTCCCGCAGCCGCGGGAAGCCCGAGGCGAGAAAAAGCTTGCGGACCAGGTCGCCGGTGGCCAACTGCGGCTCCGCGCTCAACGCCGCCACCGCGAAGCTGATCCCGTACAGGTCCAGCAACCGGAGCAGCCGTTCACGCTGCTCCCGCGACACCGAGCAGTCGCGGCTTTTGAACAGGTCCGCCGACGCCAGCAGGATCTGCTGGTCCTGCTCCGACAACTTCGCCAACTCGCGCAGCGCCTCGCAGTCGGCGGCGGTGAGCCGCCCCGCCTCGGTCGTCTCGGCCAGCAGGCCGATCACCGGCACCACATCCGAGACCACCCGGCGCAGCACCTCAGCCTGGCTTTTCGCCAACGGGCTCGCGACCGGCCACGGATCGCCACCGCCAGCGAGCTTGTCGACCTTGTTGAACAACCCCAGCGAGTTGATCGGATTGCTCGACAGACGCGCAGACACCGACCGGAACGCCTCCAGCGCCTCCAGGTCGTCGGCGCGCACCGACTGTGTGAACACGTAGACGATCGCCTCGGCGCCGGACAGCGCGCCCTGCGAGTCCGGGTCCAGGTCGTCGTCGAACAGGAACTTCTTCGACTCGTCGCTGATCGGGTTGTTCGTCGACGACAGCCCAGGGGTGTCGACGACCGTCAGGTCCCGTAGGCGGTCGCTGGTGAGCATGCAGTCGATGTAACCGATCGCCTGCCGTGGCACCCCCAGCCGCTGCGGGATCATCCCGGACTCGTCCAGCGGCAGGCTCGCCCGCGACCCGTCGCGCTTCACCACGTCGACGCGGTCGGACGTGCCGTACCGGAACTGGGTGACCAGACGGGTGCACTCGCCCACCTCGGTCTGCGCCACCCTCCGCCCGATCAGCGAGTTGACCAGCGTCGACTTCCCCGATTTCAAACGACCGGCGATCGCCACCCGAAGCGGCTCGCCGAGCCGCTTCCGCACGTCCAGGACGGCTGCTTGAGTGGGGCCGCCGAGCCGGTGGCCGGCCTCCGCGCAGAGGCCGGCCACACGAGCGCTCAGAGGACCAGGTCCCATCGACATCAACCGGTGGTGTACGGATTCCGACCGCCGTCACCGTAGGTGACCGACTCCTGCACGCCGTCGCCGTCCTTGTCGACCATGATGACGTCGGCCTTGCCGTCGCCGTCCCGGTCGACGACAGTGGTGTCGACCTTGCCGTCGTTGTTCGTGTCGGCGTGGTACGTGTCGACCTTGCCGTCGGCGTTGTTGTCCTGGCCGACCACGTCGATGTCGCCGTCCTTGTCGGTGTCGACGCCCACGGTGTCGACCTTGCCGTCACCGGTGGTGTCGGCGTGCATCGTGTCGATATTTCCGTCGCCGTCGGTGTCCAGATACGCCGTGTCGAGCTTGCCGTCGTTGTTCGTGTCCACGTCCAGCCGGTCGACCTGGCCGTCACCGTCGGTGTCGAAGCCGACCATGTCCGCCGTGCCGTCGTGGTCGGTGTCCACCAGCACGGCCTGCGAACCGTCGCTGTAGGTGACGACCTGCACGTCGTCGTTGACCCCGTCGCCGTTGATGTCGACGTTATCGAAGCCCTCGCTGTCCGAGCCGGTGTCGGTAGGCTCGTCCACCGTGGTGTCGTCGTACTCGCTCATGAGCCCTGCATCCTCCTGGGTTTCCCGCTGCCGGATGGTATGTCCGGCGCCAACGGCAATCACACTACGAATATTCTTCCAGCGCAGGATCCCAGATTCGTGCCACCTCGCGGGGGAGGGACCACGTGCGCAACGTGCCTGGTAGCGAGACTACGGCGAACGGGAACGACCGTACGCCCGTCACCGCCGGAACGCATCACGCCGGCGGTGACGCAGCCAACACGGACGGCGCCGACAACGCTGACCGGTTGGTCTTCGACATCGCCGCCAAGCTCGGCGAGCCGGGCTTGGCGGTGCTCACCGGTGTGCCGGGCGCGGGACTGACCACAGTGTTACGGCGTGTGGCCAGCGCGTTCCGAGGGCCAGTCTTCACCGGTGGCGGCCTGGCGATCCTACGCACCACAGCCGGGCTCGCGCTCACCCGGGCGGTCCGGGTGAGACTCCCCGTGCAGGATCAGGCGCTGACCGTCGAGGCGGTGCGCTCACGGGTGCGCGGCGGCCTGCTCCTCGTCGACGACCTGCAGTGGGCCGACCCGCTCACCCTCGCCGCGTTGCCGCTGCTGGCCGAGCACTGCCGGATCGTCGTCGCGCTGCGCACACCGCACCCCCTGCCGGCTGAGGCCGAACAGCGGTTGCGGCACGCCGCGAAGGCCTGGCTGCCCGTGCCGCCGCTCGACGACGACTCCGCCGCCGCCCTGGTGCGCCGCACCGCGCCGAGCCTCGGACCGGCCACGGTGGCCGCGGTGACGCGCCGGGCAGGCGGGATCCCCCTCGCCCTCGAATCGCTCGCCCGGCACGCCGCCGCCCGGAGCGGCGGCGCAGACGACCCCGACAACCCGCCCGGCGCCGACTCCCTTGACGCGTCACGCCCGGGACTCGGCGCCTTCGCCGACCTGCACGTCGCGCACGCCGTCGCGGAAGCGCTCGCCGACCTCACCCGGCCGGCCCGAACCGCGATGGCGGCCCTCGGCCTGCTCGGCCGGCCCGCCACGCGACAGCTCCTCGGCGGCGGCGTGGACGAGCTGCTCGCGGCAGACCTCGTCACCGAAGCCGACGGCGAGGTCGCCGCGCGATCCCCGTACGTGGCGGAGGTCGCCGCCGGCATCCTCGACGCCGACGAGCGTCCGCTCCTACACCGCCGCCTGGCCGAACTGGTGCCCGCCGAGGAGTCCGCCCGGCATCTCGCCGCCGCGGGCCACACGCAAGAGGCCTACCAGCGCGCGATCGCCGCCGCCGACGCGGCCGGCGCCGTCGGCGAACGCGCCGACCTGCTGCTGCTCGCGTGCGGCCTCGACGGCGTGACCCCCAGCTTCGAGGTCACCACACGCGCCGCCGAGGCGGCGCTCGCCGCCGGCCGCCCCCGGTCCTGCCTGCGGGTGCTCGGCGACGCGTCCGACCCGGACACCGTCGTGCTGCGCGCCGAAGCGCTGCTGCAGAGCGGCCGCGGGGCCGACGCTGAGCGGGAAGTCGCCACTGTCGGTGACGCGGTCTCCGACGACATCGTGGCCGCGCGGGACCGCATCCGGCTGCTGTCCGCGCTCGCCCAGGGCGGAGAGCACGCCGGCGACGTCGCCAAGGCCGTCGTCGCGCGGCACGGCGCCACACCCGCGCACAGCGGCCTACGAGCGGCCCTGGCCGGCGCCGTCGCGGCCAGCCGCGCCGACGGTTGGGAGACCGGCCTCGCCACCGCCGCCGCCGCGGCCGGCGGCGCCGGCGACAGCCTGGCGGCCCGGTGGAGCGCGTGGCTGCTCGTGGAGACCCTCGCCGCCGACGGCCGGCTGGCCGAGGCGGCGAACGCGGCGCAACGCGCCGCTGAAGCCTGCGCCGCTGACCTCGCGTACAGCTGGCAGACCCGGTTCCTCACCGCCGAGCTCTGGTGCACCGCGCTGCGCGGCGAGTCGTTGGACGCCGTGGCCCGCCGCGCTGTCGACCTGATCGACCGCACCCTGCCGGCGATGGCACGCGGCTACGCCGTCGCCGCCGCGTCGCTCGCGGAAGCTGACGGAGGCCTGCTGGCCGCGTCCCGCTCGCGCCTGGCCCGGCACGGGACCAGACCGCCATCAATCGCCGCCCTCCTCGACTGGGTCGCGGGCGAAGCCGCATGGCTCGACGGCCAACCGGACCGCGCCGTGCCGGACCCCGGCCACACCTCGCCCACGCTGCTGGTGGAAGGGCTGCGTCACATCACGACCCGGTGGGCCGCGCACGACGGAGCCGAGACCGACCTGCCCGCCCCGGTCCAGCACCCGCTGCAGGCCGTGCGCGCCACCCTCGACGCGTGGCGCGCCGTGCTGGCAGATCCCAGCCGCGCCGAGGAGTTCAAGTCCGCCGCCGACTCCTGGCGCCCGATGCTGCGCCGCGAGGAGGTGCGGTGCCTGCTCGCGCTCGGAGTGCACGCCGACAACGCCGACGACGCGGTGCCGCCGCTGCTGGAAGCCGAGCGGCTCGCGGACGAGTCCGGGCTGGTGGTGCTCCTCGGCCGGGTGCGGCGCGCGTTGCGCCGCCACGCCGTGCGGCGAGAGACCCGAGGCCCACGCGCTGGCGACGACCTCACCGACCGGGAACGCGACGTGCTGCGTCTCGTGGCGCAAGGCGAGCCCACCCGGCGGATCGCCGGCCTGCTCGGCATCTCCCGCGAGACCGTCGAGACCCACATCCGCTCGGGCATGCGCAAACTCGGCGCCCGTACCCGCACCGAAGCGGCAGCCCGCGCCCTGGAGGTCCTCGGATGAACGCGCCGCGGTACGTGGTCGGCACCGCCAACGAAGCCACGGCTGTGCTGCGCCGGCTCGCGCGGACCGGCTGGAACACCCGCGAAGGCTTCGCCCTCACCGACAGCGCCTGGGACGTCAGCGACAAGCAGCTGCTGCTCTACGGGCGAGTGTCCGACATGGACACGGCAGGTCTGGCGGTGCTCGCCGCGGCCCGCGGCGCGGGGGTCGTGGCGATCACGGACGCGGAGTCCGACCCCGGCCGTTCGCTGCTCGCCGATCTCATGCGGGTCGGGCCCGTCGGCCGCGACGCCGACGACGACCTGGCCGGCGGCGAGGACGACCTGCCGTTGAACGACGAGCAGCGCGCGCTGCTGGACCGGCTCGCGGCCGGCGAGACGATCGCCGCGGCCGCCACTGCCGAATTCCTGTCGCTGCGCACCGCCAACCGCCGCATCGCCCAGGCGCGGGCCGCTTTAGGCGTCCGCACCACCCGCGAGGCGGTCCTCGCGTACCTGCGTCACGCTCGCGCCGACTGACCGGGCCGCACGCGTGAACGAGCGACGCTCACCGGCCGGGTCGGGTCGATGTAGCGGGGGAGCGCCGGCTCGTCCCTCCGCATTGGCTGCAACCCAGCGGTGATCGCGACCATGATCCGGTCAGTGGCCTGCCGGGCGTGCCCTGGCGTGTCGGCGACGAGACCCGCCAGATCGACCGGCGGCCCAAAGCAGATCTTCACGACAGGACGGCGGAACAGCGACCTGAACAGCCGCCCCGCCATCGCGCTGGCAGACACCCACGTCAGCACCTCGTGCGCGCCCCACTGCGACACCGGAACCACTGGCGCGCCTGTCGCGAGCGCGAGCCGGGCGATTCCCGTGCGCCCCCGCTCCGGCCACATCCCCGGGTCGAGCGTGATCCCGCCCTCCGGGTAGCCCGCAACGACCGACCCTTCCCGCACCGCGTCGACCGACGCTCCGAGCGTCTCGGTGACGCTCGACTGCCGGCGGTCGACCCGCACATGGCCGCAGCGACGCATCACAGCCCCGACCACCGGAGCCCGGAACAGACCACCGGTGGCCAGGATCCTCGGCGACACGCCCAGCCTGGCGCAGACCGCCGACAACGCGATCGGGTCGAACGTGCCGATGTGGTTGCTGGCCAGGATGAACGACCGACCCCGCAGCTCCGCGGGAATGTCACCGGTGACACGTAGACGGCAGAACAGCGGCACGACCAGTCGGGCGCACCACATCAACACACGCCACGGCCACGGCGCACGCCACTGACGGGAGGCGTGCGCCGACGCGGCGGGGTCGCGCTCGGCGACCAGTTCGGACGCAGTCATCGGATGCTGGATCGTAACCAGGTTCCGCACGCCAGCGACAGCGCCGGTAACGTGCGAACGTGTCGCGTGACCCCAAGCCCGCTCGCTGCGCCTGGTGCGGAGCGAAACTCCCCGCGGCAACTCTCGGCCGGCCCCGCACCTACTGCCGGCAGGCATGCCGCCAGCGGGCGTACGAGCAGCGCACGCTCGCCGACCGGGCGGGCCTGCCCGCTGACGCGGTCGTGGTGAGCCGGCTCGAGCTTGATCATCTGCAGGACCGGTTGTTCCAGATCCGCTGCGCGCTCGAGGACGCGGCCGCCGCCTTGGACGACAACGCCTCGAAAGCCGAGCTGGCAGCGGTGCTCCGCAACGCGGTCGACGCCGGGGGAGCGCTCGACCGGCTGTGGGTCACACCTCGCGAGCCAAGCACGTCCTGAACGACCGGCCTCCTCAGGCGCCGGCCGCCCGCAGGCCGTACAGCAGCCGCATGACGACCATCTCCACCTCGGCGCGGACCCTCTCCTTGTCCGCCGCGCCCGCGATCGCTGACGCCCCGGCGATGAGCGCCCCGAACAGCATGCGCGTGACCGTGTCGAGGGGGAGCTGCGGGTACTCGCCGCTGTCCATGAGCGAGCTGACGACGCCGCCCACAATGCCGAGCGTGTACTGCTCCTCGCGTTCCCGCCACCGCTCGTACCCGAGGACCGAAGGCCCTTCCTGCAGGACGATGCGCTGGTAGCCCGGGTCGAGGCAGACCTCCAGGAACTCCGCGAGCCCGGCCCGCACCATGCTGGTCGGGTCGCCGGAGTGGTTTCGCAGCGCGGCCGTCACCTGCCCGATGACCTCGACCTCCTTGGCGTCGAACACCGCCTCGAACAGGGCGCGTTTGCTGCGAAAGTGGTGGTACAGAGCGCCCTTGGTGACTCTCGCGCGGGCGGTGACCTCCTCCAGGGATGCGCCGGCGAACCCACGCTCGGCGAACAGCGACGCGGCGCTGTCGATCAACGCCTGCCGAGTGATCTCTGAGTACTCGTCCCGTCGGGACCGGGCCGGACTCGCCATACCGACAGCCTATGACGTGCCGATGGTACATACCAACGGTATGGGAAGGTGCGCGCGAAGAAAGTTGGGTCCCGACACAAGTCCCGCGAAGCGGAACAATCATGGCATTAACGTCACAGTGACATAAATACCTAAGGGTTGGCGGATACCTCAGGGCCTGAGCAGGTCGAGCACGTGAGCGGAGCAGACCGGGCCAGAGCGGACACGGAGTGGGTGGGACGCCAGCGGCGCTAGGCAACTCCGGCGCGACGTGGCACGATCGCGCAGGTGACCAGCAGACCCGCCGCGGCGCAGCACTTGCGCGACCTCGCGCGGCTGCGCCGCGTCCGCGACCGGATCGACCGGGAGCACGCGCAGCCGCTGGACGTCGAGGCGCTCGCCCGCGGCGTGAACATGTCGGCCGGGCACCTCAGCCGCCAGTTCCGCCGTGCCTACGGCGAATCGCCGTACGCTTATCTGATGACACGGCGCATCGAGCGCGCGATGGCGCTGCTGCGTCGTGGCGACCTCAGCGTCACCGAGGTCTGCTTCGCGGTCGGCTGCTCGTCGCTGGGCACCTTCAGCACTCGCTTCACCGAGTTGGTCGGTGTGCCGCCCAGCGTCTATCGGAGCCAGGCGGCGCGCGCGGCGGCGGGGATGCCGTCCTGCCTGGCCAAACAGGTGACCAGACCGGTCAGGAATCGAGAAGCGCCGGTCACCGAGCCACGCCTAGACTGATCGCCATGCACATCACCATTCACGCGAGCTTCCTCCCGCACAACGACCCGGACGCCTCCCTGGCCTTCTACCGCGACACCCTCGGCTTCGAGGTCCGCAACGACGTCGGGTACGGCGGGATGCGCTGGATCACGGTCGGCCCTGCCGGTCAGCCCGGCACATCGATCGTCCTGCACCCGCCGGCCGCTGATCCGGGCGTCACCGAGGACGAGCGCCGCGCCATCGCCGAGATGATGGCCAAGGGCACCTACGCCATGATCCTGCTGGCCACCCCCGACCTCGACGGCGTCTTCGCGCGGCTGCAGGCCAGCGACGCCGAGGTCGTCCAGGAGCCGACCGACCAGCCGTACGGTGTTCGCGACTGCGCCTTCCGCGATCCCGCGGGCAACCTGATCCGCATCCAGGAGCTGCGCTGAGCCGTCCGCCGATCGGAGCCATGCCCTACACAGACGGCACCGTGAAGGAGCCCGCGCACGACGCCGGTGGCGGCCGCCTGGCGGCCACCGTCACCGGCCCCGATGGCAAGGGCCCCGAGCTGCTGCACGACCGATGAGCGCCGCCCTCCGCTCCCACGTTCAGCGTGGTCGCGACACCGAGCTGGTGAGATCGAGCCAGGCGACGCCGACGGAGACCGCGAAGGCGGCCCCGCCCAACACATGGAGACAGGATGAGCAAGGCCAAGAAGACGGGTTCGCAGTCGCCTGCGCTGGACGTCGCCGACCGCCACGATCTGATCCGCGTGCAGGGCGCGCGCGTGAACAACCTCAAGGACATCAGCGTCGAGCTCCCGAAGCGCCGGCTGACGGTGTTCACCGGCGTCTCCGGCTCCGGCAAGAGCTCGCTGGTGTTCGGCACCATCGCGGCGGAGTCGCAGCGGCTGATCAACGAGACGTACAGCGCCTTCGTGCAGGGCTTCATGCCGACGCTGGCGCGGCCCGACGTCGACGTGCTCGACGGCCTGACGACGGCAATCATCGTCGACCAGGAGCGGTTGGGAGCCAACCCCCGCTCCACGGTCGGCACCGTGACCGACGCCAACGCGATGCTGCGCATCCTCTTCAGCCGGCTCGGGAAGCCGCACATCGGATCGCCCAACGCGTTCTCCTTCAACGTCCCCTCGGTCCGAGCGGCCGGTGCGATCACGGTCGAACGCGGTGCCGGCAAGACCAAGACCGTGAAACAGACCTTCAACCGCCTCGGCGGCATGTGTCCGCGCTGCGAGGGCATGGGCAACATGAGCGACATCGACCTCACCGAGCTCTACGACGACTCCAAGTCGATCGCCGAGGGCGCGATCACCATCCCCGGCTACAAGGTCGACAGCTGGTGGACGGTGGGGATCTTCATAGAGTCGGGCTTCATCGACCCGAACAAGCCGATCCGCAAGTTCACAAAGAAGGAACTCAACGACTTCCTCTACAAGGAGCCGACCAAGGTGAAGGTGAAGGGCGTCAACCTCACCTACGAGGGGCTGATCCCGAAAATCCAAAAGTCGATGCTTTCCAAGGACGTCGACGCGCTTCAGCCGCACATACGAGCGTTCGTGGATCGCGCGATCACGTTCACCACCTGCCCCGAGTGCAACGGCACCCGGCTCGCCGAGGAGGCTCGGTCGTCCAAGATCAAAAAGATCAACATCGCCGACGCGTGCGCGATGCAGATCAGCGACCTCGCCGTTTGGGTGCGTGGCCTCGACGAGCCGTCGGTTGCGCCGCTGCTGGCGAAGTTGCAACACACTCTCGACTCGTTCGTGGAGATCGGGCTGGGCTACCTCTCGCTCGACCGTCCGTCGGGCACGCTGTCGGGCGGCGAGGCGCAGCGCGTCAAGATGATCCGCCACCTCGGCTCGTCGCTCACCGACGTCACCTACGTCTTCGACGAGCCCACCACGGGCCTGCACCCCCACGACATCCAGCGGATGAACGACCTGCTGCTGCGGCTGCGGGACAAGGGCAACACGGTGCTCGTCGTGGAGCACGAGCCGGAGACGATCGCGATCGCCGACCACGTCGTCGACCTTGGCCCCGGCGCCGGTACGGCGGGCGGCACCGTCTGCTACGAGGGGACTGTCGAGGGGCTGCGGGCCAGCGGCACCATCACCGGCCGCCACCTCGACGACCGGGCGTCGCTCAAGCCGACGGTGCGCACCCCCACCGGCAAGCTGGAGATCCGCGGCGCCACCTCCCACAACCTCCAGGACGTCGACGTCGACGTCCCGCTCGGGGTGCTGTGCGTCGTCACCGGCGTCGCCGGCTCCGGCAAGAGCTCGCTCGTGCACGGGTCGATCCCCGCCGGCGCGGGTGTGGTGTCGATCGACCAGGGCGCGATCCGCGGCTCGCGACGCAGCAACCCGGCGACGTACACCGGACTGCTCGACCCGATCCGCAACGCCTTCGCGAAGGCCAACGGCGTGAAGCCGGCGCTCTTCAGCGCCAACTCCGCCGGCGCCTGCCCCACCTGCAACGGCGCCGGCGTCATCTACACCGACCTGGCGATGATGGCCGGCGTCGCCACCACCTGCGAGGAGTGCGAGGGGAAGCGGTTCCAGGCATCGGTGCTGGACCACCACCTCGGCGGCCGCGACATCAGCGAGGTGCTCGCGATGTCGGTGACCGAGGCGACCGAGTTCTTCGGGTCCGGTCCGGCGAAGACCCCGGCGGCCCACGCGATCCTGTCCCGGAGGGCCGATGTCGGGCTCGGCTACCTCAGCCTCGGCCAGCCGCTCACCACGTTGTCCGGCGGCGAGCGGCAGCGGCTCAAGCTGGCCACCCACATGGCCGAGAAGGGCGGCGTCTACGTCCTCGACGAGCCGACCACCGGCCTCCACCTCGCCGACGTCGAGCAGCTGCTCGGCCTGCTCGACCGGCTCGTCGACTCCGGCAAGTCGGTCATCGTCATCGAGCACCACCAGGCGGTCATGGCGCACGCCGACTGGATCATCGACCTCGGCCCCGGCGCCGGCCACGACGGCGGCCGGATCGTCTTCGAGGGCACACCCGCCGACCTCGTCGCCGCCCGCTCCACCCTCACCGGCGAGCACCTCGCGGCCTACGTCGGCACCTGACCGAGGCCCTCGCGGACACCGTGAGACGAGTTCTCTCATCTGTTTCGACTCGTCCGGGTTGTCGAGAAGCGATCGAATGTCCGACGCAATACGGGCCCGGATCAGGTCCGTCAGCGACAGGTAGACAATCTCCCGGACGACTGTCCTCGAGGTCGTGGCCGGCGAAGGGTCATCGCGCCCGCGGCTGAATCGCCTCCTGCTTCGCCGCGATGACAAGGGCAGGCTGAGCGCGAAAGATCGGCGTCTCCGCACGCGTTCGGCGAGG
>WHSM01000262.1 GCA_009380105.1 Micromonosporaceae bacterium | reverse complement strand
GTTCCGTTCGGTCTTGCATAAGGACCCCTGCCGTCTGCGAGTATGTGCCAATGCCCCAGCAGCCCTCCCTGTCATTCTTCGACAGCTCCAACACCCAACCCGACTTCACGGTGGTCCTCCGCGGTTACGACCGCGCCCAGGTCGACCAGACTCTCGAGCGTCTCAACGCTCTGATCAACCAGAAAGAGGTCGAGCGCAGCGAGGCCGAGCGCCGGATGACCGACGCGCAGCGCCGGCTCCGCCAGTCCGAGCAGCGATCCAGCGGCCTCGAGCAGAAGCTCGGCGACCAGGCCAAGCAACTGGAAGAGAACAGCCGGCCCACCCTCTCGGGCCTCGGCACCAAGGTCGAGCACATCCTGCGGCTGGCCGAGGAGCAGGCCAACGAGCACCGCGCCGAGGCCAAGCGCGAGGCCGAAGGCATTCTCTCTGCCGCCCGTCTGGAAGCCCGCGAGATCACGGACAAGGCCCGCGCCGAGGCGGCCGCGCTCAAGGCCAGCGCCGAGCGGGAAGCCGGCAGCCTGCGCACCGCCGCCGAGCGGGAGGCCGCCGAGGCCCGCGTCGCCGCGCGCCGGGAGGCCGAGACTCTGCGGGGCGACGCCGACCGCGAGACCAAGCAGCTGCGCAGCGCCACCTCGCACGAGGTCGCCGAGGCGAAGGCCACCGCGGAGCGCGAGGTCGCCACCCTGCGTGCCACCGCCGAGCGGGAGATCACCCAGCTCCGCGCCAAGGCGATGCGGGAAGCCGAGGAGAAGCGCGCCGAGGCCGCCAAGCTGTACAACGACGCCAAGGAGAAGCGCGACAAGGAGCTGCAGGCTCTCGCGCTCGAGTTGGCCGAGCGTCGCGAGACCTCCGAGCGGGAAGAGTCCGAGCGGCACGCCTCCGCCGTGTCCGCGACCCAGAAGCTGGTCAGCGAGGCTGAGCAGCGCGCCCGCGCCGCCGACGACCGCGGCAAGGAGATCGAGCAGCGGGCCGAGGCTCGGCGCAGCGAGGCCGAGCAGAGCGCGTCGGGGACTCTCGAGAAGGCCAAGGCGCACTCCGAGAAGACCATCGCCGACGCTCGCGCCGAGGCGCAACGGCTGCTCTCGGCGGCGCGCTCCGAGGCCGAGGACACCACCCAGACGGCACGTCGCGAGGTGGAGGACCTGGGCCGCCAGCGGGACGCGATCACCGCGCAGCTCGGCCAGCTCCGCGAGATGCTCGGCGGGATCATGCCCGGCGCCGTTCCCGCGATCGCGGGCGCGGGCGACTCGAAGAGCAAGCCCGACGGCAAGTCCAGCAAGAGCAGCAGCGACGGCTCCGACACCATCGGCGCGAACAGCTCCCGATGACGCGCGGCCGGCCGGACGTCCGTGGAAGACGCCCGGCCGGCGCTGGCGACGCTGCACGTGTTCGTACGACAGGCGACACACGTCCCGCCACCCTCAGGCGCCTGAGCGTGGCGGGACGTGTCGTGTGAGGATGGGTCCATGTCGCACAACAGTGATCACGGCTTCCTCGACAACCTCGGCACCTCCTCCGGCGTCGGGCCGACCTTCGAAAAGGCTCTGCGGGGGTACGAACCGAAGGCCGTCGACCGGTTCGTCAAGGACGTCACGGAAGAGAACGCGACCCTGCTCGCGGAGCGCAACCACGCCATCAGCCAGGCCCAGTCCCTGGCGATGCAGGTGCAGCAGCTCCAGACGGAGCTGACGGAGGTGCGCCGCAACGCGGTGAGCACCGACCGCGCCTCGTACAAACACCTGGGCGCCCGGGTCGAGCAGATCCTGACGCTCGCCGAGGAAGAGGCCGGGTACCTCAAGTCGCGCGCCGAGGGCGAGATCTCCCAGCACCGGGAACGGGCCTCGCAGCTGCTGGCGCAGGCCAGCGCCGACGCCGATCGCGCACGCCACGACTTCGAGACCGCGCTCGCCGCCCGGCGCGCCGACGAGGAGCGCGCCGACGCCGATCGCCGCTCCAAGGTCGACGCGTACGTGGCGGAGAAGACCGCCGCGGCGCAGCGGCTGCGCCGCGACGCCGAGCGGGCGCGCGAGGAGGCCGCCCAGCAGGCCAAGAAGGTGCAGGCCGAGGCCGAGGCGCGGAGCAACAAGCTGCTCGGCGACGCGCGGGAAGGGGCCCGCAAGGTGCGCGAGGAGGCCACGGCGTACGCCCAGCAGCTCCGCTTTGACGCCGAGAGCCACGCCAAGACCCTGACCGAGACCACCCAGCAGCAACTCGCCGAGCAGCGCACCGCCGTCGAGTACGAGGCAGCCCAGCTGCGCGAGGAGACGGCCGCCGAGCTGCACGCGCTGCGGGGCAAGGCGAAGCAGGAGGCGGACCTGCTCCGGAGCGAGGCCGAGAAGCAGGCCGGGTCGATCCGGCAGGCCGCCGACGAGCACTCCCAGAAGGTGCGCGCTGAGGCCGAGTCGCACGCCAGCCAGGTCCGCGCGCAGATCGACCAGCAGACTGCGAAGATCAACGCGCAGGCTGAGGAGCGGGCGCGCCACACCACCGAGACGGCGCGCAAGGACGCCGGGGAAGTGCTCGACGCCGCCCGAGCTCAGGCGGAGCGGATCGTGGGCGAGGCCCGGCGCAAGGTCAACGAGCTGGAAGCGCAGCGGCGCCAGATCCGCCGGGATCTGCGTCAGCTCAAGGAGACCGTGGCGCGGCTCACCGGCAGCTCCTCAGCCCTGCTGGAGGACGAGGACCTGGAAGGCAGCGACCTGGAGGCCGAGCCGACAGCCGAGACAGAGCCGACAGCGGAGGCAGAGCCAGCCGCAGCTGCGTCGCAGGACCCGGGGGCGCAGGGCGGCGCCGAGGCGGATGCCGCGGCCGACGCGGGCGCCCAGGGCGGCGCCAAGCCGAAGGCCGCGGCCGACGCGGACTCCCCGGCTGACGCCGAGCCGGAGCCGGCGCCCGCCTCCGCGCAGCGTCGCCGACCTCACCACCCCGCGCCACGGCCGATGAGCGCCACGCCGCCCCAGCAGAGCGAGCCGCAGGCCGCCGAGGACGTGGACGAGGCGCATGACACGGCCGGGGCCAACGGCAGCGGTGTCAAGCGCGCTGAGCGTGAGGCCGCCGCGGGCCGATCAAGGGGACGTGACTGAGCCGCAGTCATGGGCCGCCACGACATGTCCAGCGAGCATCCGGAGTCCGGTCACAGCCCTGAGTCCGGGCCTGGCTCGACGTCGGACTCCGACGGCCAGCCGAACTCCGACGGCCAGGAGTCGATGCCTGGCTCTGACGGCCAGCCCGGCCAGGAGCCAGAGTCCGAGCCGGCTCACGGGCCAATCGGCGGTCTGGCCGCGGCGGTGTCCGCTCCGGGACCGTACGGAGCCCCCGGCAAGCCGCTGAGCCGGTCGCCGTTCCTGGTGGGCTTCACCGCCGGCCTCGGCCTGGTGCTGGCCTACCTGGCGTACCAGACGGTGATCTACGCGTGGTCGATCCTGGTGTTGATCATCGTCTCGGCGTTCCTCGCGATCGGCCTCAACCCCGCCGTGGTCTGGCTGCAGAAGCGCGGCCTGCCCCGCGGGCTCGCCGTGACGGTGATCGCGCTCGGCGGTCTGCTGCTGAGCTGCGGCGGCCTGCTCGCGGTGATCCCGCCGCTGGTCAGCGAATCCCTCGACTTCATCTACGCGCTGCCGGGCTACCTGGAGGAGTTGCGCGACGCCCGTTGGATCGAGGACGTCAATGAGCGGTACGACGTGCTGAGCAGTCTGCAGAACGCCCTGACCGCCACGAACGTCACGCTCGCGCTGGGCGGCATACTCAGCGGCGCGACCCTCGTGTTCGGCCAGGTCTTCAACATCCTGACCGTCGCGATCCTCACGCTCTACTTCCTGGCGGCGTTCGACCGGCTGAAGGAAGGGGCGTACAAGTTCGTCCCGGCCTCCCGACGGGAACGGGCCCGGCTGCTGGGCGACGCGATCCTGGCCAAGGTCGGCGGCTACATGGTTGGCTCGCTCACGCTCGCCGCCACGGCCGGCCTGACGTCGATGATCTTCATGTTGATCACCGGGATCCCGTACGCGCTGGCGTTGGCCTTCGTGGTCGCCATCTCCGACCTGATCCCGCAGATCGGCGCCACCATCGGCGCGATCGTGCTCACGCTGGTCGGGCTGACGGTGTCCGTACCGGTGGCGATCGCCGCGCTGGTCTTCTTCATCCTGTACCAGCAACTTGAGAACTGGGTGCTCTATCCGCGGGTGATGCGGCGAACCACCCAGGTCTCCGACCTGGCCGCCATCCTCGGCGTGCTGCTCGGGGCCGCGCTGCTGGGCGTGGTGGGCGTCCTGATCGCGATCCCTGCGACCGCGGCGACCCAGCTCATCATCCGCGAGGTGGTCCTCCCCCGCCAGAACACCCACTGACGCCACTGTCTGGCGCAGCCCGAGATCTCGCGGTTCCCTCGCGCGGCGTCAGACTCGGCGCAGCAGGCTGGACACCGCCTCGTTGAACTCCCGGGGCGCCTCCATCGCGCTCAGGTGCCCGACGCCGGGGAGGGTCACCAGCTCGCTGTCGGGCGCCGCCTTGACCAACGCCTCGGCGTCCGCCTCGCTCATCAGGGCGTCCTCGTCACCGGCGATCACCAACACCGGCGCCTGGGCTCCGGCCAGCACGTCGAACGACTCCCCGCGCGCGGCCATTGCCCGCTGCGTCCACGCGACCGCTTGCCAGGGCGCGTGGCGCACCATCCGCTCGACGGTCTGGGTCAATGCCGGGCTGCCGGCCCGCGAGCTCTCGCCCAGCAGCTTCGGGAAGACGGTGCTCAGCAGCGGCTCGCAGCTGCGCGCCTGCTCCACCGCGTCGGCGATCCGCAGCCGGTTCTCCGCCGCTTCCGGGGTGTCCGCGCTGGCCTTCGTGTTGGCGAGCACCAGCCCGCGCACCCGCTCCGGGTGTCGGCGCAGAAACGCCATCGCAACGTACCCACCCATGGAAAGGCCGCCCAACACCACCTGCCGCAGATCCAGCCGGTCGAGCAGGCCGGCGAGGTCGTCGACGACCCGGCCGAGGTCCGGCGCGTCCTCGCCGAGACCGCCGGCGGACTCGCCGAATCCCCGCTGGTCGAGCGTGATCACTTCGCAGTCGCGGGACAGTCCGCCGCGCTGCGCGTCCCACATGGCGGACGACATCGGGAAGGCGTGCAGCAGCACCAAAGGGGCGCCGGAACCAGTTCTGGTGTACGCGATCTCCATGCCCCCATCCTCCCCGCTGCCGCCGCGGGGCGCCCGGCGAATCCGCCTCCGCATGACCGTTGTGTCGCCCACACCGCAACGCGCGGGGCAGCGTCCGCGGCCGTCCATGGGGCAGGATCGGCGGATGCGGCTGGATGACGCCGGGTTCGACCACGCCGGGTTCGACGATGCTGTGGCGCGGGTCTACTGGGCGCGGTTGGAGGATCGCCACGACGGTCTGCTGGCGTTGCTGGACGCCGTGGAGCGGGAGCGGCACGCCAGGTATCGCCGGCCGGCCGACGCCGACCGCTTCCTCCTCGGCGCCGCGATGGTGCGCGCGCTGGCCGGGGCCCGGCTCGGCTGCCCGCCGGCCGCGGTGACCGTCGACCGCAGGTGCGACGACTGCGGCAAGCCGCATGGCAAGCCACGCCTTCCAGGCGCGGGCCTCGAGGTGTCGGTGTCCCACTCCGGCGACCTGGTCGGCGTCGCGTGTCACCCCGGCGCCGCCGTGGGGCTGGACGTGGAGCAGCTCGACCACCGGTTCGACGTCGACGGACTGGCCGCGACCGTCCTCGCCCCGCAGGAGATCGCGTCGCTCGCGGCGACGGCGCCGGCGGACCGGCTCGCCGGGTTCCTCCGGTACTGGACCCGCAAGGAGGCGCTGGTCAAGGCGACCGGCGACGGGCTGCGCGCGGATCTGCGGAGTCTCGTGGTGACCGGCCCCGCCGAGCCGCCCGCCGTCCTCGCGTCGGGCCACGGCGAGCTGACCTTGTACGACCTGACAGCTGCCCCCGGGCATCTCGGCGCCCTGGCGATGCTGCGCGCCGCGCCGGTCCGGGTCGAGGAACTGCCCGCGACAGGCCTCCTCCGCTCGACTCGCTGACGGGCTGGCCGCGGCATCGGATCGCTCCACGACCCCACCCTGCCCCGCCCCACCCTGCGCCCGGGGTTGGATCAAGCAGTGGGCGCTCCGCGGCTCAGGGCGCCGCCATCTCGGCGACGCAGACGGGCCAATGCATGATCAACTAGACCGGCCCTGGGCCGACGACTGCGGCGGCGCCCCCACGATCGCGTGGAGTCGCGCTAACGTGCCTCTTCGTGAACTTCGAGTCTCAATGGCAACGCGCTGACATGCACCCCGCGTGGTCGCGTTGGCTGCCGTGCACGGTGGCCCTGCTACGGGTGGTGCCCGACCCGCATCGATTTCCGGTCCCAGCCTGGGATGAGCTGGCGGACGTGTTCGAATGGGAC
>WHSM01000337.1 GCA_009380105.1 Micromonosporaceae bacterium | reverse complement strand
GTGAGGTTGCCGTTGTCCGTGCCGGGGATCAGCACCGTCTGCAGCTTCACGTCGTCGAGCGCCTGCCCGGTGAGCCAGTTCTGCACCATGATCCAGTACCGGCCCGCCTCCAACGAGCGCACCGTGCACGACTCCATCGCCGTCTCCGACGCGCTGCGGCAGACCTCTTCCCCGGCGTCCGGAACGTCGTCGCCGTCAGCGTCCCGGCCGACGAACAGGTCGAGGTCAGCGGAGGTGGTCTCCACGATGTCGCTCGCCAGCAGTTGGGCTCCCGCCGGCACGTCGACCATCACGTGCTCGGTGCCGCCGAGGCCGTCGTACGGCTCCAGCGGAGT
Organism: Micromonosporaceae bacterium; assembly: GCA_009380105.1. Classification (GTDB taxonomy): domain Bacteria; phylum Actinomycetota; class Actinomycetes; order Mycobacteriales; family Micromonosporaceae; genus WHSM01. Next base: position 4,648 of record WHSM01000337.1, on the reverse strand, counting down.
CGGGTCCTGAGTGAGCTGCATGTCGTCGACGCGGCCCTGCTGTAGCCCGTACACCGTCGGCGTGAAATCGCGGATGTCCACCGGACTGGTGAGCGAGACGGTGTGCGTGCCGCTGGTGGCGTCCGCGGAGATCTCCACGTCCTGCGCGGCGCCGCCGGGCACCAGCGCGACGGGGAACCGCTGCGCCGGCACGCCCCTGCCGCTGAACGTGACGCCGCCGAAGAGCCAGTCGTTGCTGGTCGCGTCGGACACGTCGGCGGTGATCGTCAGGGTGACCGACTTGCCGGGCGCGAGTCGGAACTGTTTCGGCTTGACGGACAGGTCCACGCCATCCGGAGCCTGCGTCGTGGCCTTCCACGACACGGCGGAGTCAGTCGCGTTGGTGACCGAGCGGACCCAGGTGCACTTGCCGAGGCAGTTGTCCTGCCCGAGGGTCGCCAGGTTGAGACTGGTCGGATCGCCGCCGTTGGCGGGGTCGGCCGCCGTGTAGTCCTCCGCCGGCACGTCCAGCACCAGTCCGGCCTCAGCCGCCCGGCTCAGGTCGATCCGGCCGCCGCCGATGTCGAACGCGTCGGCCGGCGTGCTGCCGTCGTCCTTGCGCACGTCGGTGATCCCGGTGCTGGTCATCGCCGACTGCACCTGCGCCGGTGTCCAGTCCTTGCGAACAGAGCGCACCAGCGCCGCCGCGCCGGCCGCGTGCGGACTGGACATCGAGGTGCCGGACAACAGCCCGTACTCCGGGTCGGCCGCCGGGTCAGTCGAGTGCACAGCCGCGAGGATGTCCACGCCGGGGGCGGTGACGTCCGGCTTGATCACGCCGGGGACCGGAGAGTTCGGGCCGCGGGAGCTGAACCCGGCCATCACGTCGCCGTTGGCGTCGGCCTGGTTGGTCTTGGTGCCCTCGATGGTCCCGGTGTGGCCGCTGCCCTGCGCCACCCAGTCCTTGAGCTTCTTGCCGTCGGTGAAGCCGAGTTGCACGGCGGGCAGCTCGTGCGGGTCGGCCACTGTGGACTCGCCGTCGGCTTCGAGGTTGACCAGCACCATGCCGCCGGCGCCGCCGAGTTCGGCGTTGCGGCCCTTCTCCACACGTGGGTTGACGCCACGGTCGCAGATCACGATCTCGCCGTCGAAGGTGCCCGGCGCGAACGGCGAGCCGCACAGCGCGTCGCCGTGGTCACCCGCGTAGACGATCGACGCTGGGCCGTACTCAGAAGTGAAGCTCTTGCCCGTGAGATCGCCGGGCGGAGTGCCGCCGCCGGAGAGGTTCACCACGCGGTTGGTGAAGGAGCGGTCGTGGGTGCTGGCGCCGACGCTGAGCAGCCACGGCGAGTTCGCGGGTGAGCCGATGGTCTCGGCGTTCGGGCCGTCGTTGCCAGCGGAGGTGGCGACGAACACGCCGGCCTCGCGCGCGGCGAGGAAGGCGAGCGAGTCGTCGTCGTTCCACGGGTCGGTCGACCCGCCGCCGATCGAGTAGTTGATCACGTCGACGCCGTCGGCGACGGCCTGGTCGATCGCCATCACCAGCGACGGCGAGAGGCAGTTGCCGGTGGGCAGGCAGCCCTTGTACGTGATCAGGTTGGCGTGCGGCGCCACCCCGGAGATGTCGCGGGTGATGGTCGTGGTGGGCGCGCTGACCTTGGCCTCCAGCACGTTGCCCGCCGAGGTGCTGGCGGTGTGGCTGCCGTGGCCGTTGTCATCCTGCGGGCCGCTGCCGGTGAAGTCGTGCACCCCGATCAGCTTGTCGTTGCAGAACGGCGCTCCGGCCGGCTTGCAGAGTCCATAGAACTGGCCGCGCGGGTTCTCGTGGTCGTACCCGTCGCCGCCGACGTCGGCGAAGGACGGGTGATCGTGGTTCACGCCGGTGTCGACGACGCCGACCACGACGCCTTCGCCCTTGCTGCCGGGCTGGCCGCCGGTCGCGGCGCCGGACCAGATCTCGGGCGCGCCGATCCACGCGGGGCCGGCGTCAGTGGTGATCTTGCGGGTGAACTGACGCCGCACCGACGCCACTCCGCGCAGCCGCTGCACGCTGGCTGCTTCGGACTTCGTCAGGGTCAGAGCCATTCCGTTGTACGCGTGGCGGTAGGTGAACTTCGGCTTCACCGACCGGCCGATCGCGCTCGTGACCGCCACCTGCGCGCCGGCCTGGCGGCTGGCGAGATGCTTCAGATACGCCTTGCTGGCGGGGCTGTCGACGTTGAGCCGGATGCCCTTGGCCACGGCCGGGCTGGTGGCGGGAATGCCTGCTACCCCGCCCTGATAGGCGGCGAGCGGCGGATCCGCGAGCCGGACGATATAGGTGGACTTATCCTCGGCCGCGCCGGCGGTGAGCTGTGGGAGGGTCGCTCCCAGCAGCGCCACGATGCCGATGCCCGCCAAGGCCAGATACCTCGGGGTACGCATGTGCTGCCTCCGTTGACATGTCGCTGCCCCCGACGGCGTTCAGCGGTGATGGACCTGCGGACGGAGCGTAATCAAAGTGGCGCGATGTTGGGTAGACCCCCGCAGGAGATATTCACCCCTGACGAGCTACTATTACTGGGCGTAATCATGATATTCCAGAGTTTCGCACCATACGCGGGCTTCAGTGGGCCGACAGCCCGTCTGCGCGCCCATCGGTCACCCACACGCTCAGCGTGACCAGTGCCCACGCGCTCATGTAGTCCGCGCCCACCGGACGGCGCGATCGTGGCAGACTTGCACGAGCGCAAGCCGACGCGGCTCGGCGCGCGCCCTCGTAGCTCAGGGGATAGAGCAACGGTTTCCTAAACCGTGTGTCGCAGGTTCGATTCCTGCCGGGGGCACCCAACTTCTCGCGATACGAACCTTCACAGAGTGATCGACGGGCCGGACATAACCGTCCCATTGGTGCACGCCAAGGTACGCCGCGCCGGTTATCGCCGGACAGTGAGTGACTTTTGGGGCCGGGCCGCGTGGTGCAGGCTCGGCCTCGCTGGTCATAGGTACGCGAGGGCTTCACGGACCGCGATCCTTGATGCTTTCTGGTTGTACGAGTTCGGCGGCCGGGGGCTGATAGTGCGCCGCTGAGGGTCTTGCCGCTGCGACGTGAGCCAAGTGATCGTCGCCGCCGACCGCAGCCGCGCTGCTGCACCGATGATTTTTCGTTCCGGCTCTGGTTTGTCGATGTACGCCTACGAAAGGACGCGCGATGCGCAAGGTAGTGCTCTACACCCTGATGTCCGCCGATGGGGCGGTCGAGGACCCGACTCGCTACTTCCCTGACTTCGACTTCTCTGGCTTTGACGAGGACATGTCCGCCCACGAGGCCCGGGTGATCGGCGCTCAGGACACGGTCCTGCTTGGCCGGAAGACGTACGACCAGTGGTCGCGGTACTGGCCGAGCTCGGATGCACAGCCGTTCGCGGACTTCATCAACAACGTGCAGAAGCGCGTCCTCACGTCCTCGACACCGACAACCACCTGGACCAACACCACTGTCGCCAACGGCCCATTGGCCGACCTGGTGGCCGAGCTCAAGGCAACGCCCGGCGGTGACATCGGGGTGCACGGCAGCATCGACCTCGCCCGCTCGATGCTGCGCGCCAGGCTGGTCGACCAGCTCAGTCTGGTGATCGCACCAACGCTGTCGGGGATCGGTCGACGGCTGTTCGACCCCGACCTGTTCGACGACACCGAGGTACGGCGACTGGAGCTGCTGCAGGCGACCGGCACCTCGTCGGGTGGAGTGCTTCTCGACTACCGGATCGTGCCTTGAATCATGGACTGGTTTTGGCGTTGAGCCGACAATGACGGGCCCCGGCGGGCGGTGGCGCATCGACCTGAGCCGGACAAACAAGCCAAAGGTATTTCGCAAGCGCACAGCGTGTGATCTCTCGTCGCGGCTCTCCAACGGGGATCGTCGATGTGGTACGCCGTCCGCTGCCGCCTGCACATCGGTGGGCGGCAACGCGCGAAGCTGGTCAAAGACCTCGGGAGCCTGCTCCTTGAGCGTGCCGGAGCTGTCGTGCCAGGCGAGCACGAAGTCCCCCGGCGCCTTCCGCAAGAGCAGGCCTCGCCCCGACATCGACCGCGGCCCAGTACCAGTCCAACGCGAAGGGAATGGCCAACCCTTCCACCTGCACGGCGCCCGAAGATTTGATCGACATGGCGGAGCCGCCCTGAACGTTTCGTAGCCGCCGTGGGTTGGGCGCCTCTGGCGAGTTCGCGGTTCTGGGGATGGGTCGGAGAATGGCGTCTGGTGTGGACTATGGATTTCTCCGGGTTCAATCTCTCACTGGGGTCCTGTGTGGACCAAAATGTCGTACCCGGGTTTTAGTGTCTTGGCATGACGAGCGCAGCGGCGGGTTTCGGGGGCCATCCTTTGGTCTCGGCTCTTGCTGCTGTGGATGGCATTCTTGACGGGGTTTCTGGCACGTCGTTGTGGTCGTTGTCTGATGATCAGGTCGCGTCGTTGACCGCCGAGGCGGCGCGGGTGCAGGCGCGGTGGGCGGCGGTGAGGCTGGCGCTGGTGGCGGAGGCAGACAGCCGGGGGTTGGCTGGGCGTGTGGGTGCGGCGTCGACGCAGGTGTGGTTGCGGGGTGTGACGCGGTGCGCGCCGGGGGCGGCGAAGGCTCAGGTGACTCTGGCTAGGTCCTTGTGGCGGGGGCTTGACCTGACGCGGGAGGCC
>WHSM01000075.1 GCA_009380105.1 Micromonosporaceae bacterium | reverse complement strand
TGCCCGCTGTCACCCGCGCCGCGTCCGGCAGCAGCCCCATCACCGACAGGGCCGTGAACGTCTTGCCGCTGCCGCTCTCCCCCACCAGCCCGACGGTCTCGCCGCGGCCGACCGTGAACGACACGTCCCGCACCACGGGCAACTCCCGCCCGGCGGCGCGCACAACGGTCCGCAGCCCGTCCACCGCGAGCACGGGGCCGTCGCCCGCGAGCACGGGGCCGTCACCTGCGGGCGCCGGCCCGCTCACGGCGCCTGCCTCGGGTCCAGCGCGCTGCGCAGCCCGTCGCCGAGCAGGTTCAGCGCGATCACCGCGACCACGATCATGGCGGCCGGGAAGGCGAGCGTCCACCACGCCTCGGCGGCCAGGTTCCGGGCGTCGCTGACCATGAGCCCGAGCGACGGCTCCGGCGGCTGGGCGCCCAGGCCGAGGAACGACAAGCCCGACTCGGTGAGGATCGCCCACGACAGCGCCAGCGTCACCTGCACCGCGATCGGGGCGCTGACGTTCGGCAGCACGTGCCGGAACAGCAGCCGCGCGGAGGAGAATCCGAGCACCCGGCCGGCCTTGACATAGTCGTGCTCCCGCACCGACAGCACCGGCCCGCGGGCCACCCGCACGAAGATCGGGGTGTACACCACTGCGATCGCGATCGCGGTGTTGAGCCAGCCGTGGCCGAGCGCCGCCACGATCGCGAGCGCCAGCAGAATCGCCGGGAACGCGAACAGCACGTCCGCGAGCCGCCCCACGGCCGCGTCGACCAGTCCGCCGAAGAAGCCGGCGACGATGCCCAGCAGCGACCCGATCAGCGCCGCGACGGCCACCGCCAGCGCGGCCACCCGCAGCGACGCGGCGACCCCGGCGAAGGTGCGGGAGGCGATGTCCCGGCCGAACTGGTCCGTGCCGAACCAGTGCCGCGCGCCCGGCCCGTCCAACGCCTGGGCCGACTCCTGGGCGAGCGGGTCGTACGGCGTGACGCCGAGCGCGGCCGCGATCGCCACGAGCAGGAGCGCTCCGGTGAGCACCAGACCCAGCTTCCCGTTGCGGTCCCGCCAGATCCGGAGCGCTGTGGCGCGCAGGCCGATCGGCGTCACCTCGATCGCGGCGTCGGCGACCGGCGGCGCGCCGGCCGGCTGCGGCGAGGCGGACAGAGAGGTGGACGGCAGCGGGGCCGATGGCTGCGGGCCGGACGGTGTCGCGGTCATGTCAGCCTGGTCCGCGGGTCGAGCAGCCGGTAGAGCACGTCCACGGCGAAGTTGACCGCCACGAACGCTGTGGCCACCACCAGGGTGGCGCCCTGCACCAGCGCGTAGTCCTGCTGCAGGATGCCCAGCAGCAGCAGCCGGCCGAGCCCCGGCAGCGCGAAGACCTGCTCCACGATCACGGTGCCGCCGAGCAGGTACCCGAACTGGATGCCGATCATGGTGACGATCGGGATGGCGGCGCCGCGCAGCACGTGCCGGGTCCGGATCCGGCCCGGCGTCACGCCTTTGCCTTTCGCGGTGCGCACGAAGTCGGCCTGGACCACTTCCAGGTACGCCGAGCGGGTGGTGCGCATGATCGAGGCGACCAGGCCGATGGAGAGCACCAGCGCCGGGTAGAGCAGCTGCCGCAGATTCCCGCCGACCGAGTCCGACAGCGGCACGAACGTGCCCGCGTCCGGGAAGTACGCGAACACCGACGCCAGCACCGCCACGGTGATCGAGGCCGTGACGAACTCCGGCGTGGCCAGCCCGAACAGCCCGAAGCCCTGCGCCGAGAGGTCGCGCGCGGAGCCGGGCCGACTGGCGGCCAGCACGCCGAGCGCCACCCCGGTCGGGGCGGCGATCAGCAGCGCGAGCACCGCCAACTCCACCGTCACCGGCAACGCGCCCCCGATCAGCGAGGCCACCGACGCGCCGGTGTCCACGGACAGGCCGAGATCACCGGCGAGCACGTCGCCGAGCCAGTTGACGAACTGCAGCGGCAGCGGCTGGTCGATGCCGTAGAAGCGCTCCAACGCCGCCCGCTGCGCGGGGTCGAGCGCCGCGGACTCGGCGCCGAGCCGGGCGGTGATGGTGTCTCCGGGCAACGCGCGCAGCACGACGAACACCACCACAGCCACTCCGAACAGCGTGGCGACGGCGCCGGCAAGCCGGCCGAGCAGGTGCCGGACGGTCATGCCTTCAGGCGGGTGTTTCGCAGATGCTCCAGCGACTCGGTGGGCAGGGCCTTGAATCCTGTGATCTTGTCGCTGGTCACGTAGTGCATCTGGTTGCGGAACAACCACACCCACGGCGAGTCGTGCAGCAACTGCTGCTGCAGGTCGCCGAAGATCCGCTTCCGCTCGGCTTCGTCAGCGGTGGCGTTGCCCTCGCGCAGCAGCTTGTCGAGCTTGGCGCTGCCATACGCGGCCGGCACGGTGAGGCTGCCGTCGGAGGTGAAGTACCGGTTGTAGAGCAGGTACGGGTCCGTGGAGCCGCCGTTGAGGGCCACCGCCGCATCGAACTTGGCTTCCTTCCAGTTCGGCACGTAGACGTTGGTCTGCTGCCGGTCCAGCTTCAGCTTCACGCCGATCTTGCCGAGCTGCGACTCGAGCACCTGGGCGATGTTGGTGGAGGTGTCGTACTGGCCGATCATGATGATGGTGTCGAGGCTGAAGCCCTTCGGATGGCCGGCCTTGGCGAGCAGCCGCTTCGCGCCAGCCACGTCGCCGGGCTTGCACGGCAGGCCGTCGGTCGGCTCGTACGAGTACGCCGGGCTGGTGATCGGGCCGGTCACCTCGGCCTTGCCGAAGTAGACGCTCTCGACGATCTCGTCGCGATCCACCGCGCACGCGATCGCCTGCCGCGCTTGGAGTTTCCGCAGCGGACCGCGCTTCGCGTTGAGCTGCAGCACGTGGTACGAGGTGGTGGGTTGGGTCATGAGAGTGAGTCGGTCGCCGGTCACCTGCCGCGCCACGGCGGGGTCGCTGACCAGGCCGAGGTGGAAGCTGCCGGCCTTCATGCCGGAGACGATCGAGGCCTCGTCCGGGATCACCCGGAACTCCACCTCGTCGAGCTTCGGGGCGCCGCGCCAGTGCTTTGGAAAGTTCTTGAGCATCAGCCGCTGGCCCTGCTTCCATTCGGCCCACGTGAAGGGCCCGGTGCCGTTGACCCGCTTGCCGACCTTGTCGCCGTCGATGTCGGCCTTGGAGAGGATCGAGTTGCCGGCGTAGGTCAGGCCGGTGAGCAGCGACGCGTCCGGCTGCTTGAGGTTGACCACCAGGGTGTGGGCGTCGTGCGCCTCGACGCTGGAGATGTTGAGGAGGTACGACGCCACCACGGACCCGGTCTCGGGGTCGAGGTTGCGCTCCAGCGTGGCTTTCGCGTCGTCCGCGGTGAGCTTGGCGCCGTTGTGGAACATCACGTTCTCGCGCAGCGTGAAGGTGATGCGCGTGGGGTCTGACACGTCCCACTTCTTGGCCAGGCCGGGCACGACCTTGCCGTCGTCGTCGGTGTCGATGAGCGTGTCGTACACCAGGCCCATGGTCTGCACCGTCTGGAACGCCGTGGCCCGGCTGGGATCGAGCAGGTCGATGTCTCCGGTGCGCGCGACGATGAGCTTGCCGCCGGCCGAGTCCGCGCCGCCGGGGGCAGGACTGCACGCTGTCGTCAACGCCGTCACGACGCCGAGCGCGACCAGTCCCACGGCAACGGCTCTTGACTTCCCCACCTGATCTCCTCCTCGATACTTCCCCACCTGATCTCCTCCTCGATGCGCAATAGGTCAAGACGTACCGTAGCTCCTTACCTCATATCTGAGAAGATGTGAAGATTTCCTACTTCATGGGAGCACATCAGGTGAGAGCCATCGGGATGATCTCGGGCACGTCGTTCGACGCGGTCGACGTGGCCGCCGCCGACTTCACACGCGACGGGGACGTGCTCTGGCTGGATCCCCTGGGCGCGCTGGAGACGCCGTACCCCGACGACGTGCGCGCGCAGATCGAAGCCGTGCTGCCGCCGCGGCAGACCGGCGTCGGGCAGGTGTGTCAGCTGGCCGCCGCGCTCGGCCAGGTGTTCGCGGCCGCGGCCGCGCGGGGGCTCGCCGAGCTCGCGGGCGGGCGCGCCGACCTGATCTCCTCACACGGCCAGACCGTCTTCCACTGGGTGGCCGGCGGGCGCGCCCTCGGCACCCTGCAGCTCGGCGAGCCGGCCTGGATCGCCGAGCGCACCGGCGTGCCGGTGCTGTCGGACCTGCGCTCCCGCGACATCGCACGCGGCGGGCAGGGCGCGCCGCTGGCCCCGATCCTGGACGCCCTGCTGCTCGCGCCCGAGAGCACGCCCCGGGCCGCGCTCAATCTCGGCGGCATCGCCAACGTCACCGTGGTGCGCCCCGACGGCTCTCTTCTGGGGTACGACATCGGCCCGGCCAACGCGCTGATCGACGCCGCGAGCGCGGCCTGCACCGGCGCGCCGTACGACGTGGACGGCCGGCTCGCCCGGTCCGGACAGGTGCACGCCGACCTGCTCGACGCCCTGCTGGCCGAGCCGTACTACGCCGCGCCGCCGCCGAAGTCGACCGGCAAGGAGCTGTTCCACGCCGAGTATCTGCGGCGGCACGTGGACCGGCTGCCCGCGCCGCCGTCCGGCGCCGACGTGGCCGCCACCGCGACCGAGCTGACCGCCCGGATCGTCGCGGCCGAGGCGGACCGGCACGGCCTCGCTGAGCTGGTCATCTCCGGCGGCGGCCTCCGCAACCCGGCGCTGATGGAGCGGATCGCCGGGCTCGGAGACGGCCGCTGGCGGGTGCGCCCGATCGACGAGCTGGGTCTTCCGGCAGCGGCCAAGGAGGCGTACCTGTTCGCCCTGATCGGCTACCTGTCGTGGCACGGCCTGCCGGCGTCGCTGCCGGAGGTCACCGGCGCGTCGGCCCCCGCGCTGCTCGGCGCGTTCACCCCCGGCTCGGCGCCGCTGCGCCTACCTGAACCCGCCGCGGACCCGCCGCGCCGACTGCGGATCGGCCGGCCGTCAGGCGAGGTTGGATGAGCGGGGGTACGCGTCTGCCGGGTCGGTCAGCACATTGACCAGGTACGGAACCTCGGCGTCGAACGCGCGCTTCAACGCCGGGCCCAGCTCGCCCGGCTGTTCCACGGTCTCCCCGGCGCCGCCGAGCGCCCGCACCACGTCGTCGTATCGCAGTCCTGGCTGCAGGTCGGCGGCGACGTCGTAGCCGTACAGCGCCTTCATCGGGTGCTTCTCCAGACCCCAGATGCCGTTGTTGCCGACCACGATCACCACCGGCAGGTTCTGGCGCGCCAACGACTCGGCGTCCATCAACGAGAACCCGGCCGCGCCGTCGCCGAGCAGCAGACAGATCTGCCGGTCCGGGTAGGTGACCCGCGCCCCCATCGCGTAGCCGAGGCCGGTGCCGAGACAGCCGTACGGCCCCGGGTCCAGCCAGCAGCCCGGCGCCCCGGGGTCCAGGTACTTCCCCGCGTACGAGACGAAGTCCCCGCCGTCCCCGATGATCACCGCGTCCGGGTCGAGGACGCGGCGCAGCTCCCCGTACACCCGGGAAGGTTTGATCGGGTCGGTGTCGGCCTCCAGCCGTTCCCGCTCGGCCTCCCGGGCGGCGGCTTCGGCGGTCCGGAGACCCGCTGTCCAGTCGGCGTGGTCGGCGCGGACCCCGGTGTAGCCGGCGAGCTGCTCCAGCACCGCGCGCAGGTCCCCGACCGGGTTCGCGGCGACCTCCACGTGCCCGGCGCGCTGCTCCGGCGCGTCCACCACGTGCACCACCTGGGCGTCGCCGAAGTCGCCGAAGCCCAGCCGGAAGTCCAGCGGGGTGCCGATCACCGCCACCACGTCAGCGCCTTTCAGCGCGGCGCGGCGACTGCGGGAGAACGCCAGCGCGTGGTCGGGCGGGAGACTTCCGCGGCCCATGCCGTTGGCGTACACGGGGATCTGGAGGGACTCGGCGCACTCCCGCAAGGCGGCGACGGCGCCTCCGGTGAACACGTCAGAGCCCGCGATGATCACCGGGCGCTCGGCGCGGGCGAGCAGCGCCGCGGCACGGGCGACCTCCTCGGGGTCAGGCTCGATCACCACCGGCGCCGTGGGCCCGCCGAGCTCTGCCTCGGCCTGGGAGAAGATCACATCGAGGGGGAAGTCGAGGAACACCGGTCCGCGGTGCGGCGCGAGCGCGGCGCGGACCGCCGTGTCGACAGCGGCCGGGATCTGATCCGTCGCGGTCACTGTGGCGGCGCGCTTGGTGATCGAGGCGACGATCGGGACGTGGTCGATCTCCTGCAGGCTGCCGGCGCCCCACCGGTACTGCGGGGCGCGGCCGGCGAGCACCGCCACCGGGGAGCCGTTGAAGTGCGCGCTGGTGATCGCCGAGACGCCGTTCGTGACACCGGGGCCGGCAGTGAGCACCGCGAGCCCGAGACGCTGCTGCAGCTTGGCGACGGCCTCGGCGGCGAACACGGCCGTCTGCTCGTGCCGCACGTCGAGGAGCCGGATCCCGGCGCGGTGGGCGGCGTCGTACAGCGGAAAGACATGGCCGCCGGAGAGGGTGAACAGCTCCCGCACGCCGTGCCGCGCCAACGCCGCGAGGGCGAGATCGCCACCGTGGCCCGAGACCGTCTGCGTCATGTGCGGCTCCTTACGTCAAAGTCGGGTCGACGTGGCTCGGCTCGGGTTCGACCACCACCAGCGGCGGCCGTTGGCTCTCTGGTCCCGGGGGTCTTTCCGGTCCTGGGGCTTTGTCGGCTTCGGGGCATCCCGGCGGCGCAGCACGCGGGCCGGGGCGCCGCCGACGACGCTGTACGGCGCGACGTCCTTGGTCACCACCGCGTTCGCGCCGACGATGCTGCCTTCGCCGATGCGCACCCCGCGCGTGACGGTCGACTTCGTGCCGAGCCAGACGTCGCGGCCGATCCGGACCGGGGTCTTCACGATCCCCTGGTCCCTGATCGGGATCGTCAGGTCGTCGGCCTTGTGGTCGAAGTCGGAGACGTACACCCAGTCGGCGATCAGGCCGGCCTCGCCGATCTCCAGGTCCAGGTAGCAGTTGATGGTGTCGTGCTGGCCGATCACGCAATTCGGGCCGATCCGCAGGGTGCCTTCGTGCGCCCGGATCGCGGTGCCGCGACCGATGTGGGTCCAGGCGCCGAGGATCAGGCGGCCGTACCCGGTGCGCGCCGTGATGTCGGTGTCGCGGTCGAGGAACACCATGCCCTCGCAGATGACACCGGGCTGGGTCAGGCGCAGCTTCAGCAGCCGCCAGTAGCGGATCAGGTACCACCAGGTGTACGCGCGATGCCGCAGCGCCCAGCGCAGCGACGCGAGGGTGAGAAAGCGCGCCTGTCGGAGGCCCTGCGGACCTCGGTGTGGCTTGCCTGGCCTGCCCTGCCGCATGGGCGTCAACGTACACGCCCAGCGGACAGGCCGGCGATCAGATCGTCACGTCCAGCGAAGTGTGCCACCAGAACACGTTATACGGACCGAACTGCGACCTGGCGACGCAGACGTCGGGTCCGGCGTTCCGCGGCGGCATGCGCGCGCCGGTCAGGTGGCGGCGACCGGGCGGCCGGCGAGCACCACACCGACGGCGTCGACGAGCTGGATCAGCCGGTCCACCTCGGCGAGATGGAAAGCGGGCGCGTCCAGGCGCGCCACGACCAGGGCGACCGGAGCAGCGGCCTCCTCGCGCAGCGGAGCCATCGCGTAGCGCACGCCGTCGTCGGACTCGAACGCCCGCGGTCGCACCGGCTCCGGCAGGACCAGCTCGGACGGCGCGCCGACGCTCGCGTACGCCACGCCGCCTCCGCTCGCCAACGCAGCCCAGTCCGCGCCCAACAGCCGCGTCGACGAGAGTGGCGAGACCCCGCTCGGGATCCGCCGCGACCTGACCCAGCACCGCCACGTCAGACGCGGCGCCCGGCACGACGGACGCGGGCCAGACACCGTCGACCGCCACTCCCGGCACGTCCTCCAAGGTGGCGACCAGGCGCTCCCGGGACACTCCACCGGGCAGCTCCACGGTGAAGTCGTCAACGGCGCGACCACTCTCCCGGTCCAGCACCACGACCTGGCGGATGTCCACGCCGAGCGCGCCCAGCAGCCACGTGACCCGACCCAGCGAGCCGGGTCGATCAGCCAGTCGTACCCGCACCTGAAGCAACATGCCCGCCCCTCCCGCCGGCCGCTCGCGATGCCCCACCATGCCGCGCGGTTGTTTCGCCCTGATTGCAGCGTGCCCCACATCACGCCGCAGATCAACGGGCCCGAGTCGCGAGGTGCCTGGTCAGGGCCCGGTTCCAGCAGTCAGGGCCCGGGTTCCAGCAGATCCCCAGGGTCGAACGACAGCTCGAACGGCCGGTCGGCGGAGAACGTCTCCCCCGCCAACGCCGCGGCGACGGCCCGGTACCGGCCGCCGTCGAGCTGGAACAGGTGGATCTCGGCCGCGTCCGTTCGCCGACTGATCTCCACCCGCAGGTAGAAGGGAATGCCCGCCTGCGCGGCCAACGCCGGCTTGTCGATCCGGTCGCGCCTGCGTGAGGACGGCGAGACGAACTCGACCGGCATGAGCACGTGTTCAGCGGGGACCCACGTCAGGTCGACCACCGGCTCGCGCAGCACCACCAGGTCCGGCTCGATCCAGGTCTTCGGCGTGAGGAGCACGTTCAGCGAGGAGTAGAGGGCATGGCCGGCCGCGCGCACAGGCGGGTCCAGCTTGATGATCAACCGTGTCGTCGCCCAACTGTTGGCGCTTCCCTCACGAGGGCTCATGACCAGCTTTCCGTTGACGGCCTCGTATCTGACGGGAGGGGCGCCTTCGATAGGTAGGTAACGCTCGGCAAGCTCAGGGGCCCACATCCCGTCAAGATCGACGAGCGGATCGAACGGCTGCTCGTACGCCGGTGCCGCCATGCCGACCACCTCCAGCAGCCAGGATATCGGGAGAAGCTACAGGCCGCCGTGCGGCTTGGTCACGTCGTGCACTTGGTAACCGAGCGTGTGCTGCGTCTTGAGGCATCCTGTTGGGGTGGTGCCAGAGGGTGTGCCGCACCGCCCCGTCATGTCGCTATCGCCCCATAGCGGCACGGTTGCCCGCGTGACGTCGGCACGATCTCGCCTTCGAGCGGGCCGCCGACGCGGGCGCTGCCGAGCACGGTCGACGCCTCGACCTGCCCGAGCCGGTCCACGAAGTGGCGTCGCCGGCCAGCCACGGACGCGGCGGCGCTGCACGGCAGCAGCCGCCCGCACGAACAGACCCCGACCCGCCCGCGGTGCCGGGCGAGGATCACGTCGGCGGCACGGATCTGCTCGCGGGCGTACGCCGCGAACCCGGCCGCGTCCATGCCGCTCACCGGCCCGCCCCGCCCAGCGCCCAACCATGGGCGGTGTTGCGCTCCAGACGCAGCAGCGGCCCGGTCGGCTCCAGCGACGAGTAGACCGCCTCGTGCAGCAACATGTACACCGCTCTGGCGGTGACCGCGTCGATCGTGGCCCGAGTGCCGTCGGGCAACTCCACAGTGATCGTCTGCGCTTGGCAGTCCACCACCGCCCGCACCTGCCGCTCGCCTGTGCCGCCGTCGGCCCGGAACCGGATTCGGTACTCGTGCAGCGCGCAATCGTCAGCCATTGTCTGGTTCCTCAATGTCGTGTGCGGGAGGATGGGCTGCTGCGCCTCCCCGGGCCGCTGTGCTTGGTTGTGATCTTGTAACGGGCCGTGACGACATCGATACGTCTGCGTTCTGTCGAAGACGCGCCAATGGCGCGTCGCGCGTGGCCGGCCGCACGGTCCGCTCGGAGTCGGCATGCGGGATCGTCGGCCCGGGTGCGAAGATCTTCACGTGGTGGCACGTATCGCCTTGAGCGAATTGGCCCGCAACAGTGCCTCGGAGATGGTCGAGCAGCTACACGTGCTGGTGGCGTGCGAGTCGCCGTCGAACTCTCTGGCCGCGCTAGGTGATTGCGCGGATCTTCTCGCTGGGTGGGGCGAGGAGGCGTTGGGTCGGCCAGCGCGTCGCGTGGTTCGGGACGGCTTACCGCATCTGCTGTGGGAGGCCCTCGACCCGCGTGTGGTGCTCTTGGGTCATTTCGACACGGTGTGGCCGCTGGGCACGATCGCTGACTGGCCGTTGACGGTGCGGGACGGCGTGGCCAGCGGCCCTGGTGTGTTCGACATGAAGGCCGGGATCGTGCAGATGTTGACGGCCGTAGAGCTGGCGGCCGAGCCGTCTCGGGTGAGCATCCTGCTGACGTGTGACGAGGAGACGGGCTCGGCCACGTCGCGGGACCTGATCGAGACACAGGCTCGCCGGCATCGAGCGGTGCTGGTGTGTGAGCCGAGCGCTGACGGAGGCGCGGTCAAGGTGGCTCGCAAGGGCACGGCGTGGTACCGGATCGCTGTCGCGGGACGGGCGTCGCACGCGGGGTTGGAGCCGGAGTTGGGAGTCAACGCCGGGATCGAGTTGGCGCATCAGGTGCTCGCCTTGGAGCGATTGGCGTCGCGGGCGGGCGGGACCACGGTCACTCCGACACTCCTGTCGGCGGGCACGACCGCGAACACGGTGCCGGAGTCCGCTTCGTTGCACGTGGACGTGCGCGCGTGGACCAGAAGCGAGTTGGACCGGGTGAACATGTCGGTCCGTGACCTTGCGCCGCATCTGCCCGAGGCGGCGGTGACAGTCAATGGCGGGATCAACCGCTATCCATTCGAGCTGGCTATGGGGCTGCCGCTGTTGGATGAGGTGAGGGCTGCGGCGGAGGAGATCGGCGCTACGCCGCCCGAAGGTGTTCGGTCAGGCGGTGGGTCGGATGGGAACTTCACCGCCGCGCTGGGGGTGCCTACGCTCGACGGGCTCGGCGCGGTGGGCGCTCATCCACACGCCCGGTCCGAATGGGCTGACGTGACGGCCATGCCGGAACGCGTCGCGTTGCTCGCCGCGTTGTTGGACCGCCTGACCACCACCGACTTGGTAGGCGACATCGAGGCGCCGGCAGGATAGGCGCATGCGGCTGTTGATACTCGGTGGCACCTGGTTTCTGGGGCGCACTCTCGCGGAGGACGCGTTGGCACGTGGCTGGCGGGTGACGTGCTTCAACCGTGGCCGCAGCGGTAAGGACGTCCCTGGTGTCGAATCGGTGCGGGGCGACCGGACGAGCCCGTCCGACGTGGAGCGCCTGACCGGACACGGGCCGTGGGACGCTGTGGTGGACACCAGCGTGTACGAGCCGCCGGACGCCACGTTAACCGCTCGAACACTTCGGCCGGTCGCCGGGCGTTACATCTTAGTCTCCACTGTCTCCGCGTACCGCAACTGGCCGCAGCAGCCGGTCGACGAGTCATCGCCCCTGTGGCCCTCAGGTCGCGACGCCCGTGAGACTGATGACGATGTCGCCGCGATGCCGGTCGCGCACTCGTACGGCACATTGAAGGCCGGATGCGAGGAGGCGGTGCAAGACACGTACGGTGACTCCGCTCTCGTGCTGCGGCCCGGCGTGGTGCTCGGCCCGTACGAGTACGTCGGCCGTCTGGCCGCCCTGCTCGGCCGCGCCGCTCGCGGCGGCCGGATCCTCGCCGCCGGAGACCCGGGACAGCCGATCCAACCTGTCGATGTGCGTGATCTGGCTGCATTCCTCCTCGACTTGGCCGCAACCGGCGTCGGCGGCGTGTTCAACGTCGCCGCGCCGAAGGGACACGCCACGCACGGCGACCTCCTCGACGCGTGCGTCGATGTGACCGGCGCGCCCGCCGACCTGGCGTGGGTGGACTCGGACTGGCTGATCGAGCAGGACGTCAGGCAGTGGACGGAGATCCCGCTGTGGCGCACCCCGCCCGGCACCTGGGCGGTTGACCCCTCCCGAGCGCACGACGCGGGCCTGGTGTGCCGCCCGTTGCGCGACACAGTGGCCGACACGTGGCGGTGGCTTCAGACCGAGCGACCTGTGCCGCACGAGCGGCAGGCCGAGCACGGCATGGATGAGGAGAAAGAGGCGCGGCTGCTGGCGGCGTGGGACGAGGAGTTAACCCGCCGTCGGTAGCGCACGGCCTTGCGCCTCGGTGTTGAACACCTCGATCCGGTCGCGCAGCTCAGCCGCTTCTCGGCTGCCATGCCACCTCTCGTCGGCCAGTTTGCGGGACAACCCAGCGAGCCGGTCCGTCAACCCGTGGCGCCGCTGCGCGACTGGCACGTCCCACACTGACCGCAACTGCGCCTCTGCGGCCTCAAGATGGCCCAGCGCCAACTCCGCAGCGGCGAGGTCTATATGCGCGCGTTCGGCCACCAGGCCGCCGTACGGATCCTCCGGCAGCAGCCGAAGAGCCTCGCGACCCCGGTCCGCCGCACCCCGGGCATTGCCTGCGGCTAGCAACGCCGTGCCGGCGCAGGCAGCGTGACGCGACGGCCCCCACCCGAACTCGCCGCCAACCTCATCGTGCAGGTCATCCCGCGCCGCGTCGCTTTCCAGAGCCGCATCCGCTGCACACAACGCATCGGTGGTCCTGCGTGGGTCACCGCCGATGTGCGACCACGCGCGGGCCTCGATGCACCGCAACCTCGTGTGCGCCGAACCGACTGCGGCATCACAGAGACCGGCCTCAATGTGGACCAAGGCCTGCCGCGGCCGTCCCGTCCAATACGCGATCAACGCCTGCGTCCCGCGTGACCACGCGCGCAGACCACGGTGATCCACAAGCTCGGCATACACATGCGCGGCACGGGCCTGCTCGGCGGCGGCGTCCCACACCGCCAGGTCGAACGACGCGACCGCCATCAACCCGCAAAGCTGCCCGGCCGCCAGGTACAGGTCCCCGGTCTGCGTCGGGCGCCGGGTGCGGTCAAGCACGGCATACGCGAGATCGCGCGCCCTTCGCGCCTCACTCAGCAGCAGCAACGGAGGCGTCGCCGAGAAACGACGCGCCAGCCCCCACACCTCGGCCCGCACCTGCTCGACGCTCAATGAACTCACGCCACCACCGACCTCCGCAGCGTGCCTGCTCGATTCATGCGCAGCCATGGTGGTGACGGCCTCCAGGAGGTTCTGGTCTGATGGGTCGGTCCCCGCCGGCACGCGGGCAGGACGCAGTGCCGTTCCCGGTGGCCCAAGCAGAGTGGAGAAGTCATGCCCCCACAGGCGGGCGGCCACACGTCTGGCCGAAGGACGCGCGCTGTCCACCTGACCCGCCATCCACCGCTGAAGCTGACGCGGAGACAGCGAGGCGCGCTCATCCATGTCCCGGGCTGTCGCGTCAAACTGCGCGCACCACTCCTCGACAGTGTGGTCCCCGCCCCTGACGACCTGTTCGAGCAACGTGCGCGGACTCACCCGTTCGACCATCAACGCCCCCTGTTCGCGCTGACCACTGGTGGGCTGACGGTAACCCCCTGTATGGAGATCGCTCCACCCTCATCATCGCTGACGGCGGATTAGACGCAGAAACGTCGCACCAACGACGCAAAGCTGTCGCGCCTTGGCCGTGGTTGGGCAGGATGTCGACCCGGCACCTGTCATCGACCAAGCGCTCACCGAGCGCCCGTCACGGCCCAGACCATACAGGCGGAACGTATCCGTCGCGCCTCCCCCATCGCGCCCCCTTGGCGCCCCTCGCAGAGCCGTCTATGTCGGCTCTCTCTAGAGTCGCTGCCGGCGACCATCGGACGATCACCGGATCTGCCGCACCGACGATCAGCGAGAGGAGGCTCCGGGTTCATGCCAGCCGAGGCGAGTCCGCTGACCGGCTCCCGCCGCGCGGACGTGGAGGTAAGGCGGAGGTTCGCCAACGCTGTTCGCGAGCGATCGCGACACCTACGTGGTGCAGGGTTGGAAGGTTCCAGGGCATCCGACGAGCGTCGAGATCCCCAAGCGGCTGCTGCAGCACCTGGAGGCGGACACGAGACTCGACGCGGAGTTGCAGGACACCGGGCGAGACAGCTACATCCTGTCTGGCCAGTCCGTAACGGATGTCGAGGCGCTGTCGCAGATGGATATTCCTGGTCACGAGACGTGTGTCGAGGTCGGCAAGCTGCTGTCGGAGGGAGATTCTGGTGGAGTTGCTACAGGGTGATGCCTTCGACAATCTGTTCCGCGGGTGCGAGCGGACCGCGTTTCACCTGGAGGTGCAGGACTCCTACCACACCCCGGAGGAGGCAGGTCCGTTTTGGCTCTTCCTCGAAGGCAAGCCGGACGACTTCGCCTGGCACCAGTCGTGGCTGCGGCTCGTTCGCGAGGCGACACAGGCGGGCAAGCGCATCACCCGTGCCCGGGTGGTGACGGTGCCCCACGTCGACTACACCCGCTGGGGATTGACCGTCGCCCCGCTCAATATTGACGTGGGGGAAGCCATCCGGTGGCTCCCGCGCCACCTCACGACCGGCAT
>WHSM01000265.1 GCA_009380105.1 Micromonosporaceae bacterium | reverse complement strand
GGCGTCCGACCCATTGGAGTCCTTGGAGCCTTTGGACCCGTTGCCCGCGCGGGAGTCGTTGCGGTAGAAGCCGGATCCCTTGAACACCACGCCGACAGCGGAGAACACTTTCCGCAGCTGACCGGAGCACTCCGGGCACATGGTCAACGGGTCGTCGGTGAAAGACTGCACCGCTTCGAGCTCGTGGCTGCACGCCTTGCAGGCGTACTGGTAAGTCGGCACGTTGTCCTCCGCTGGCACTCTCTACGTTCGAGTGCTAATGGTGCGCCATCGGGACCTGATTCGTCCACTCTTTGTGGCCAGCACCCCGCGTGCGGCCCTCACGGCAGGCGAGTCAGGCCATGTGACGGGGTGACCACGGCGGTCACGCGGCGGTCGTGCGGCTCTGCCGGCAGTCGCGGCGTCAGCTCGCCGTCGTACAAGAGGACGATCACCGGCACGGCGGCCGGCGGACGGGTCAACGCGCGGTCGTACGAGCCGCCGCCGCGTCCCAGCCGAAGCCCCGAGCGGTCCACCGCCACGCCGGGGGCCACCACCGCCGACACGGCGGCGATCGCGCCTGGCCCCAGCCGAGGGCCACGCGGCTCCCACAGCCCTCGCCCCGCCGGCGCCAGGGACTCGGGGCCGGCGTACTCCGCCCAGTCCAGGTCGAGGTCGGCGAGCACCACCGGAAGCAGCACCCGCAGCCCGGCGTCCGCCAGCGCCTGCGGCAGGGTCGGCGACGCGCTCGCCCCCGGCTCGGTTCCGAACGGCACGTACGCCGCTACCGTCGCCCGATCAGTCGACCCCGGCACAAGGGTGACCAGCGCCTGGACCAACGCGTGGATCAACGTCGCGTCCGCGGCCCGGCGGGCCCGGAGGGGCATGGCCCGCCGGGCGGCCAAAATCCTCGAGCGGAGCTCGGCCTTGCTCGCCGGAACGGGCATTCCCGCAGGTCCATCGGCCCCAACCTGATTGGCGCCGCCCGTTTCCTCGTGCACTGTGACAGCATCTCAGCAGCATGTGACCCTTGACCGGCTGGAGCCACACGTGACGCTGCGGGCGCGACTGACGGCGGCGTTCCTGGCTGTGGTGCTGGGGCCGGTGCTGGTTGGCGCGATCTTCGTCGGCGGGACAGTGGCGACGGTGAGCAACGCCCGCTCCGAGGAGCGCCTGGAGGTGGCCGCGACAGCAGTGCGCACTACCATCGACGCCATCTGCGCAGGGCTGCGCACATCCGCGGAGGCCGCCGCGGCCCTCGCCGCTGCCGGGCAGACTCCGCAGCGCGTCCTCCGGGCCGCGGGTGAGGCGGCGGATCAGGCTGTGCGCCGCCGCCAGGCTGCCGTCGCCCGGGTCGACGACGCGGACGGCGAGACCACCCACCTGTCCGGCTTCGTGTCCGCCCCGTGGACGTTGTGCACCGATGGCGGCCCCGGGGTGGGGGGCGTCCGAGCGCTGGCGCTCGGTTGGCGGGTGGAGTTGCGCGACGCCGAGGATCAGTTGGTCGGTCATCTGCTGGTCGCGCGGCCAGTGGACGCGAACCTCGTGGACCGTCTCGCGGGCGCGGCCGGCGTGGAAGTCACTGTGATCGACAGCCGGGAGGCGCCGCTGTCCACGCTCTCGTCACAGCGGGCGAAGCGGGTGGCATCTCGCGCGCGTGACCTCGCCGACGGAGAGGTGGTCGAGTCTGGCGACGGCCTGTATCTGCGGGCGGTGCGCCCCACGGATGGCCAGCCGTTGCACCTCGTGCTGTCCACGAGTCGCGGCGAGGAGCAGAGTCTGTTCGCGGTGCTGCTGGCGGTGGTGGTGTTCGCCGGCCTGCTGGCGATCGGGGCGGCGTGGTGGCTGGCCCGCACCACCACTCGGCCACTCGCGGAGCTGGCCACCGCGGCGGACCGGGTGGCCGACGGCGACCTGGACGCCCGGGTTCCGGTGCGCAGCGCCGACGAGGTCGGCCGGCTGGCCACGACGTTCAACCGAATGACCCGCGAGACCCAGGGGTACGTCCAGGCGCTGACCGCCAGCCGGGATCAGCTGCGGGGCAACCTGGGGCTGCTCGGCGACACGCTCTCCAGCACCCATGACCTGGGCCGGATCCTGGAGGTGATCCTGGAGACGGCGATGGCGGCCACCGGCGCCCGCGCGGGCGTGGTGCTGTTGGTGGAGCAGCCGGACGGGCTGCGCACCAGCGAGCTGGCAGGGCGCTGCGCGAAAGGCCTGGAGGATCGCGCGGGGGACCTGGAAGGGATTCGGCTGCAGCTCGGGGAGGGGCTGCTCGGCGCCGTGGCCACCAGCGGCGAGCCCCGCCGGGGCCGGGTGGAGTGGGACGGGCCGGTGCTCAGCCCCCGCGAGCCGCGGTGCCGCACGTACGTGGCGGTGCCGTTCTCGGCCAGCCGGCACGGTGAGGACGAGGATCCGTCGAGCCAGCCGGAGCGGCTGCTCGGGGTGCTGGCGCTCTACGACCGGCTGGGTCACGACGACTTCGACGACGCCGACCTGATCACGCTGCGCACGTTCGCAGGGCAGGCGGCCGTGGCGGTGGAGAACGTGCTGCTGCACGAGGAGACGCACCGGCTGTCGCTCACCGACCCGCTCACCGGCCTGTGGAACTACCGCTACCTCAAGGAGTCGTTGCGCCGGGAGGTGGAGCGGGCCAGTCGGTTCGAACGCGACCTGGCGGTGCTCACCATGGACCTCGACCGGTTCAAGGACGTCAACGACACGTACGGCCATCCGGTCGGCGACGCGGTGCTGATCGAGTTCGCGCGGCGGATCAAGACCGCGACGCGCGAGGTGGACCTCGCGTTCCGGCAGGGCGGCGAGGAGTTCGTGGTGCTGCTGCCGGAGACCGACGCCGCTGGCGGGGAGCGGGTCGCCGAGCGGCTCTGCGCGGCGATCCGGGAAACGCCGTTCGAGCTGGAGTCCGGCGACGGCTCCCGGGAGTCCATCCGGATCACGGTCTCGGCGGGCGTCGCGGTCTATCCGGAGCACGGCCACTCCCTCACCGACGTGCTCGAAGCCGCCGACGACGCCTTGTACGCCGCGAAAGCCGCCGGTCGCGACACGTGGCGGGTCGCGCCGACTCCGGCGTCTGGAGTCACCGCGGTCTCCGAACCCCGCACGAAGAGTTAGCCGGCGCGCCGGGGTCGGGGGCGTGGCGCCGGGGATTCACATCCGGCCGATAGCCTCACGGTATGGCCGACGACGTACCCACGAATCCAGTGTCGACGCCGACCGGTGACAGAGCCTCCGCCGGCCGAGCCCGGAAGGCGGTGATCCCGGCTGCGGGCCTGGCGACCCGGTTCCTGCCGGCGAGCAAGGCGGTGCCGAAAGAGCTGTTCCCGGTCGTGGACAAGCCGGCGCTGCAGTACATCGTCGAGGAGGCCGCGTCCGCCGGCATCTCCGACGTGCTGCTGATCACGGGCCGGGGCAAGAGCTCGATGGTGGACCATTTCGACCGCCGCCTCGACCTGGAGGCGCAGTTGGAGGCCAAGGGCGACCACGACCGGCTGGAGGCGGTGCGCCGGCCGGCGGAGCTGGCCTCGATTCACAGCTCCCGCCAGCCGGAGATGCTCGGCTTGGGGCACGCGGTGCTCTGCGCCGAGGACCATGTGGGCGACTCGCCGTTCGCGGTGCTGCTCGGCGACGATCTGATCGACGAGCGGGATCCGGCGCTGCCCCGGATGCTGGACCTGCAGGCCGCCAGCGGCGGGATCGTGGTGCTGTTGCTGGAGGTGCCGTGGGACGAGGTGCACAAGTACGGCGTCGCGTCGGTGGAGGAGACCCAAGACCCTGATGTGGTACGGGTGACCGGCCTGGTCGAGAAGCCGCCCCGCGAGGAGGCCCCGAGCAACCTGATCGTGGTGGGCCGGTACGTGCTGCCGGCCGCGATTTTCGACGCGATCCGCAAGACGCCGCCCGGTTCGGGTGGTGAGATTCAGTTGACGGACGCGATGGCGCTGATGATCAACGAAGGCGTGCCGGTGCGCGGGGTGGTGTTCCGGGGCCGCCGGTACGACACCGGCCAGCCCGAGGGCTACCTCAAGACGCTGGTCCAGCTCGCCTGTTCCCACCCCGACATCGGGCCCGTGATACGGGAATGGCTGGTCGAGTACGTGGAGCAGGAGTTAAAGGGATGACACCCGCGGTGGCGGCGCTGCCGCTGGCTGACTACCTGACCAGCGTGCTGGCCAGGATCGCGCCGCTGCCCCCGCTCGACCTGGACCTCACTCAGGCGTACGGCAACGTGCTCGCCGAGCATGTGATGGCGCCGGCTCCGCTTCCGGCGTTCGACTACGCGGCGATCGACGGGTACGCGCTGCGCACCGAGGACGTGCTGAGCGCCCGCCAGGACCGTCCGGTGCGCCTGAACGTGGTCGGCGACATCGGCGTCACGAGCTGGCGGCCGGTGCGGGTGCTGCCCGGCAGTTGCTTCTCGGTGGCCTCGGGCGCCCCGCTGCCCGCCGGAGCGGACGCTGTCGCGCCGCCGTTCTGGACGGACCAGGGCATGGCGGCCGTGGAGGTGCACTCCGCGCCGAAGCGCGGCCAGGGCGTGCGCCGCACCGGCGACGAGGTGGCCTCCGGCTCCACCCTCGCCAAGTCCGGCTCGTTCGTCACCCCGGCGCTCGTGGCGCTGCTCGCGGCGGCCGGGGTGGGGCACGTGGTGGTCCGCCCCCAGCCCAGGGTGGTGGTCGTCGCCACCGGGGACGAGCTGGTCGACACCGGTCGCTCCAGCCAGCCCGGCCAGGTCGTGGACGCGAACTCCCACGCGCTCGCCGCCGCCGCTGCCGAGGCCGGGGCGCATGCGTACCGGATCGGAATCTGCGACGACGACCCAGAGGCGCTTCGCGCCATGCTCGACGACCAGATCCTGCGCTCGGATCTCATCATCACCACCGGCGGCACCTCGACCGGCCCCGGTGACATGGCGCGCCGAATCCTGGGCCGGGACGGGACGGTGCAGTTCTCCGACGTGTCGGTGTACCCGTGCTCGTCCATGGGCTTCGGCGCGGTCGGGGCGGAGGAGGTGCCGATCGTGTGCCTGCCCGGCGACCCGGGGGCGGCGCTGATCGGCTTCGAGGTGCTGGCCCGGCCGCTGATCCAGCGGCTGTCCGGCAACGAGCCGGTGTTCCGGCCGGCCGTGAAGGCGCACCTGCTGGAGACCGTGACCTCTCCGACGGGGTTGCGGGAGTTCCGGCCCGCCCACGCCGCCGAGCGGCGCGGCGGCGGTTACACGGTGCAGCCGCTCGCCGGCGGCCCGTACACGCTGTCCGGGCTGGCCGAGGCGAACGGCCTGTTGGTGCTCGGCGAGAAGGTGACCGGCGCCGGCGCCGGCTCCACCGTCGACGTGTTGCTGATCGACCGCCGGCGCTAGCGTCGTTAAGCTTCCCGCCGCCATGAACTATCACCCCGGCTGGCCGGCCGTGCTCACTGAAGGCCCGGTCATGCTGCGTCCCCACCGCCGCGGCGACGCCCGCGCGTGGAGCGAGGTGCGCCGGGCCAACGAGCGATGGTTGCAGCCGTGGGAGCCGTTGCCCACGCAGCCGTGGCACGACGCGAACAGCCCCGCGGTCTTCCGGGCGCTGCTACGGGATCTGCGGCGCGGCGCCCGGCAGGGGACCGCGATGCCGTTCGCGGTCTGCTATGAGGACCGATTCGTCGGCTCGCTGACCCTGGGCAACATCGTGCGCCGGGCTTTCTGCTCCGCGTACGCCGGCTACTGGGTGGACGGCCGGGTCGCCGGCCACGGGGTGATCCCCACCGCGTTGGCGCTGGTCGTGGACCACGCGTTCCAGCACGGCGCGCTGCACCGGATCGAGGTCAACATCCGCCCCGAGAACACGCCGAGCCGCCGGGTGGTGGAGAAGCTGGGGTTCCGGGAGGAGTCGTACCACCAGAACTACCTGCATATCGGCGGCGCGTGGCGGGACCACATCGGCTACGCGGTGACCCTCGAGGATGTCGAGGCCGAAGGTGGCCTGCTCGCCCGCTGGCGCCGTCTGCGCGGCTCGTCCGGTTGATCATGACCTGGGCAGCGCGGAATCCCTGGTTTCCCGCTGCCCAGATCATGATCAACCGTGCGGGGCCGGTGTGGCGTGCCTCCGGGGTGGGATCACCCCCTTAACCTCAGGTAACGGGTGTTCTTACTTCGACGGGAGAGGAGCGGGAGTGCCCACATCGGTGCTCCTCGCCGTCCTCGCCGCGGCTGGCCTCCTGGCCCTGGCGCCCGCTCTGGTGCGCCGGTACGACGCGACCGAGCGGCTGGTTGCGGAGCGGGCGTCGTCCACGGCGCGGGTGCTGTCGCGCCGTCGCCGTCGCCGCACCGTGCCCGGGCGCGCCCCCGTCAACCCGCCGACCCCGCCGCAG
>WHSM01000115.1 GCA_009380105.1 Micromonosporaceae bacterium | reverse complement strand
TCGACCTGGCGATCCTCGGCGCTCCGCTTGATTGATCACTCGTCGGGCGCTGGGCCGCGCTGTCTCACCTCTGTCGGCTGCAGCCTGCCCATTGGGTGATCTGGAACAGCGATCGGTCGCTCCATAGCAGCGTGCTCGCGTGCCGCGCAAGTTCGTCCACACCCCACCCTCGCTGTCCACAGAAGACGATGTTGCCCCGTGCGAGCGTGACGCTCGCTTCGTAACGTCGCCGCGTGTTCTTCGCCCGACAGGAACCCAAGGATGCCGACGCGGCGCGCCACCGCCTCAGCCATCTCTTCGGCGCTCCCCCGCCGAACCCAGAGCCGCAGGAGCCCACGGCGCCGTACGGAGATGACGTGCAGGAAACGCCACAGCCTCGCGAGGACGCCGCGGACAGGCCGCAGGACATCGAACCGTCGGCAAACCCCCCGGCGAGAGCGAGAGCGGAGCCGGAGGCGGCTGAGCCGTCGGGTGTCTCCTCAGATCCGGCCCAGGACTCGACCGACAACCTGGCGGAGCCTCAGGCCGAAACCGACGGGCGGTCCGGCAGGGCCCGACGGCTCAGCGGCCGGATCGCGGAAGCGTTCGGGGTGCGTGGCGCGCGGGTCGACCCTGGCGGAAGTGGTCTCCGCGCGCTCGCAGCCGTCGCCGTGCTCGTGGCGGTCGCCGCGATGCTGGTCGCCTGGTGGCAGGCGCCGCAGCCCGAGCCGGTCGCCGCCCCGGCCGATGCGCGGCCGGCCGAGCGGTCCGCCGGGCAGCCCAGCGCGACCCCGACCGGCGTAGTGGTCGCGGTCGCCGGCAAGGTGCGCAAGCCCGGTCTGGTGACCCTGCCGCCGGACGCTCGGGTGGCAGATGCGATCGAGGCCGCGGGTGGGCTGCTCCCCGGCGCCGATGTCGGCTACCTCAATCTGGCGCGCAAGGTTGCCGACGGCGAGATGATCGTGGTCGGCGCGACTCCGCCACCCGGCGCTGCCCCGGGCGGCGACGGCACCGGTGATCCGGCCGGGAAAGTCAGCCTCAACACCGCCACGGCGGCGCAACTGGAGACCCTCCCCGGAGTGGGCCCCGTGCTCGCCCAGAACATCATCGACTACCGGCAGGAGCACGGCGGCTTCCGCTCGATCGGCGAGTTGCGCCGGGTCAACGGCATCGGCCCCGCCCGGTACGCGCAGCTCAAAGACCGGGTGAGCGTGTGACCCGGGAACAGGCATCGCCGGGAGCGGCCGCCGACGGAGCCGCCAAGCCGCGGGCGGCGAACCAGATGCCGCGGATGCCGGATCTGCGGCTGGCCCCGCCCGCGCTGGGAGCCTGGCTCGCCGCGATCGTTGCGCTCTACCTCAGCGGAGCCGGCGGCGCGGTGCTCGCCGGCGGGGCCGCGCTGCTTGCCGGCGTCGGTTGGCTGGTGACGCGCCGTCGTGGCGACGGCGACAGGAGCCGGACGGCCGCCGTGATGCTCGGCCTGCTGATCGGCGTCGTCTGCGGCGCCGCGAGCACTGCGGCGCACGCCGCCTTGCGAGACGCCGAGCCGCTCGCCAGCCTCGCCCGCGAGCGCGCCGTGATCCGCGCCCAGATCACCGTGTCCGAGGATCCGCGCAGGGCACGAGGCGACGGCTCGCCGAGCCGGCTCTGGTTGATCCGGGCGAGGCTGGACCGCTTTCGGGCGGCCGCGACGGACGAGCCTGCCACCCGGGTCAACGTCAGAGTCCTGATCCTCAGCGAGCACCCACGCTGGCGCGGCCTGCTGCCCGGCCAGCGGGCGCGGGTCAGCGGACGCCTCGGACCACCCCGGGGCGGCGACCTGCGGGCCGCGACGCTGGTCGCTCCCGACCCGCCCCGGACCATCGGGCGGCCGCCGCTGGAGCAACGGGCGGCCGGCGTGCTGCGGGACGGGCTGCAACGCGCCGTGGAGCCGCTGCCCGACGACGCGGGAGGACTGCTGCCCGGCCTCGCGATCGGCGACGTGAGTCGCATGGATCCCACGGTGGAGGAGGACTTCCGTGCGACCGGGATGACGCACTTGACGGCCGTGAGTGGAAGCAACGTAGCCATCGTCGTGGGCGCCGTGCTGCTGCTCACCGCATGGTGCCGGGCAGGCCCACGCACGGCGGCCACGCTATCGCTGGTCGCGTTGGCAGGCTTCGTGATCCTGGTCCGGCCGCAGCCCAGTGTGCTCCGCGCCGCGCTCATGGGCGGCCTGGCGCTGGTCGCGCTCGCCTCCGGCCGTCCGAGGGCTGCCGTCCCGGGATTGTGCGTCACGGTGTGGCTGCTCGTGGTGCTGGACCCGGAGCTGGCCACAGACCTCGGATTCGCATTGTCGGTGCTCGCCACCGGCGGCCTGCTCCTGCTCGCTCCAGGGTGGCGGGACGCGCTGCGCAGCCGCGGTGTGCCACGCGGCGTCGCCGAGGCGCTAGCCGTGCCGATCGCGGCACAGGTCGCGTGCGCTCCGGTGATCGCCGCGATGACCGGCACGGTGAGCCTCACAGCCATCCCCGCGAATCTACTGGCGACGCCGGCCGTGGCTCCCGCGACGATGACCGGCGCGGCCGCCGCTGCGCTCTCGACGCTGTGGCCCGGCGGAGCCGAGTTCATCGCCTGGCTCGGCGGCTGGCCTGCGCGTTGGCTGGTGACCGTCGCCCGCTGGGGCGCCGGCGCGCCGGGCGGCACAGCGGACTGGCCCGGCGGCGTGTGGGGCGGCCTCGCCCTGGCGGCCGCGCTGGCGGTGCTCGTGGTCCTCAGCCAGAGCGCCAAGGTCCGGCGGCTGATCGCTGTGACGGCCGTCGCTATGACGGTCGGCGCTGTCGGCGCCCGTACGGCCGGGCCCGGCTGGCCCCCGCCCGGTTGGGTGGTCGTGGCCTGCGACGTCGGCCAGGGCGACGCCCTGGCGGTGCGTGTGGGTGAGAGTCAGGCCATCGTGGTCGATGCCGGGCCGACGCCGGCCGCTGTGGACCGGTGTCTGCGCGATCTCGGGATCACCGCTATTCCACTGCTGGTGATCAGCCACTTCCACGTTGACCACACCGCCGGTCTGGCCGGCGTGACCCGGCGTCGCCGCGTCGCCGCGATCGCCGGTCCGCCGTTCCACGACCGCTCGCCGACGAGCGCCGCCGTGCGTCGCGCGGCCGGCGCCACGCCATGGCTGGAGCCCCGCCCCGGATGGCGGTACCGGGCTGGCGACGTGCGCGTCACCGCGCTGGGGCCGGACACTGTCCTGACCGGCACCCGCTCCGACGCGAACAACAACTCGCTGGTGTTGCGGATCGAGGCTCCCGGCATGACAGCCCTGCTGTCCGGCGACGCCGAAGTGGAGCGGCAACAGGCTCTGCTGCCCGGCGGGGCGGCGCTGCGCGCCGACGTGCTGAAAGTGCCGCACCACGGGAGTTCGTACCAGGATCCGGAGTTTCTGGCCGCGGTGGATCCGGCAGTCGCGCTGGTGTCCGTCGGGGCCGGCAACCCGTACGGGCATCCCAACCCGTCACTCACCAGGCGGCTGAGGCGCGACGGCGCGCGGGTCTACCGCACTGATCTGGTCGGAGACATCGCGGTCAGCTGGACCTCCGACGGGCTCGCGGTCACCAGACACGGGCCGACGCGGCGGCTGCGCTAGGCGCGGCGGTGCACCACGACCCCGACCAGGCCCGGGCCGACGTGCGCGCCGACGGCCGCGCTGACCTCCGAGGTGTGAGCCTCCCGCAGCTCAGGAAGCTTGGAGGACAGATGGTCGATCACGTCCGCCGCGCGCCGCGCGCTGTCGAGATGGTGCACGGCGATGTCGACCGGCCCGGCCCCCGCCGCGGACAGCGACAGATCCTCAATGCGCGCCAACGCCCGCCCCGCGGTGCGGACCTTCTCCTTCACCAGCACCTCGCCGTCGGCTACGTGGAGGATCGGCTTGACCGCCAGCGCGGTGCCGAGCAGCGCCTCCCCCGCGCCGATCCGGCCTCCCCGCCTCAGGAACTCGAGCGTGTCGACGTAAAACAGGACACTGGTGCGCGCCACCGCCTCCTCGACCGCGCGCCGCGCCTCGGCCAGGTCGGCGCCGCTCGCGGCGGCCTCGGCGGCCGCGAGCGCTGGGAAGCCGAGACCCATGCCCGTGGAGCACGAGTCGATCACCGTCACCCGGTCGGCGAAACCTTCCGCCGCCAGCTGAGCCGCTTCGACGGTTCCGGAGAGCTTGCCGGACACGTGCACCGACACCACGCCGTCGGCCTCGCGCAGCAGTTCGGCGTACACCTCGGAGAACTCGCCCGGCGTCGGGCGGGACGTGGTGACCCGGCCGCGCCGCTCGCCGAAAGCGCGCGCCACTTGGATCGGCAGCACTTCGACGCCCTCCTTGGCGGAGACGCCGTCGATGATCACGTGCAGCGGCACGACGTGCACGCCGTGCCGCTCGACCAATTCGTTCGGCAACGAGGCCGTGGAGTCCGTGACAACCGCGATGCGGCCGTTGCGCTGGTGGCTCATGGGCTTGATCCCACCACACACCCGGCCCGTCGGGCGAGCTACTGCCGCTCGGCCGAGACCACCTGGAACGGCACGCCCTGCTGGCACGTGGTCACCATGTCGGGCTGCTCTGTGCCGCGGACCACGACCTTGGCCCCGGCCCTGACGACGTCCCGGTCGCCGCCGATGAGGTTGTACGTCTTGCCGCCCGTCTTCAGGATCAGGCAACCGGCTTCGACGCCTGACTCGACGGTGCCCCGCAACTCCATGGTGTCGTCCTCACGTGGCGTCTTGGCGCCGCCGGTAGGGGCCGGCGGCGAGGTCGAGGGAGCGGCCGACGGGGACTCCGTGGGGCTGGCCGACGGCGAAGGCCTGGCCTGCTCGCTCCCGTCGGGGCCACAGCCGGCCAGTCCGCCGAGGGTCAGACCGCCGAGCGCCAACGCGGTCACACCGACGACTGCTGTCCGATAAATTCGTGAAGTCCACATCATGACATCTATGACGTTACCGACGCCCCGGCGGTTCCGCCGACCGAGCCAGCGCCTCCGCCGACCGAGCCAGGGCCTTCGCCGGTCGCGCCAGCGCTTCCGCTGACAGCGTCGTCCGCCGTCGGCAGCGGCTCAGCGTGGG
The DNA here is from genome assembly GCA_009380105.1 of Micromonosporaceae bacterium. Lineage (GTDB taxonomy): Bacteria > Actinomycetota > Actinomycetes > Mycobacteriales > Micromonosporaceae > WHSM01. Next base: position 6,230 of record WHSM01000115.1, on the reverse strand, counting down.
CCCGCGGGCCGACGTTGTGGGCCTGCAACCGCCAACCACGCGTCGCGGATCCGCGCAGCTCGGACCAGTGGCAGTTGCCGAGCGGCCCGATCGCCCGCACGGCCAGCGGCGGCCAGCCCAGCAGCGCCCCGACGCCCTGGCGGGCCGCCCCGCCGTGGCTCACCACCACCAACGTCCCGTCGCCGACCCGTTCCGCGACCTCCGCGAGCGCGGCGCCGGCGCGTGCAGCCACGTCGTCCGGATCCTCGAGACCGCACTCGGGAATCGGCTCGCCCAGGCGCCACCGCTGGAACTCGGCCGGCCAGCGAGCGGAGATCTCCGCGTGGGTCAGGCCTTCCCACTCGCCGTAGGACCGCTCCCGCAGCCGCTTGTCCTGCCCGACCGGCAGCCCGGTGAGCGCGGCGAGCGTCGCGGCGGTGTCCTGCGCGCGTCGCAGATCGCTGGAGACGAGCACGTCGGCGCGCTCTCCGGCGAGCAGTCTCGCGGCGGTCTCGGCCTGGGCGCGGCCGGTGTCGTCGAGCGCCACGTCCGTCTGACCCTGGATCCGGTTCTGCAGGTTCCAGGCGGTCTGCCCGTGCCGCCAGACGATCAGGCGGGTCACGCGCCGCCGACCTCCGCGGCGCCGCTGGCCCGGCCGTTGGGAGCGTCGCCGCCCCGGCCGTTCGCCGCGCCCGCCGCTGCGGGCTGGTCGCGGTCGGTGAACGGGATGAGCGGGCAGTCCTTCCAGAGCCGGTCGAGCGCGTAGAACTCCCGTTCCTCGACGTGCTGCACGTGGACGACGATGTCGACGTAGTCCAGCAGCACCCACCGCCCGGCGCGGGCTCCCTCGCGGCGGGCCGGCTTCGCCTGCAGGCCGCGGAGCTTCTCCTCCACCGCGTCGACGATCGCGAGCACCTGCCGCTCGTTCGGGGCCGACGCGAGCAGAAAGATGTCGGTGATGGCCATCTGGTCGCCGACATCGATGATCTGGATGTCCTCGGCCTTCTTGTCTGCCGCCGCTTGGGCGGCGACGAGCGCTAGTTCGCGGGCACGGTCAGACGCGGGCACCGGGCTCCTTCCGGAAGATGTGACTCGCCCCAAGACTACCGGGGGTCCGCGGTCGGGCCATTTCGGTACAAGTTGCGCTTGGCGATGTACTGCACCACCCCGTCGGGCACCAGGTACCAGACCGGCTCGCCGGCCGCGACCCGCTTCCGGCAGTCGCTGGAGGAGATCGCCATGGCCGGCACCTGCACCAGCGACACCGTGTCCTCGGGCAGGTGGGTGTCGCTCAACTCGTACCCCGGCCGGGTGACGCCCACGAGGTGGGCCAGCGAGAACATCACGTCGGTGTCTTTCCAGGACAGGATGGCCTCCAGCGCGTCGGCGCCGGTGATGAAGTACAGCTCGACATCGGAGCCGTACTGTTCGCGCAGGTCACGCAGCGTGTCGACGGTGTACGTCGGCGTGTGCCGGTCGATGTCGACCCGGCTCACGTGAAAGCGCGGGTTTGACGCCGTGGCGATCACGGTCATCAGATAACGGTCCTCGGCCGGGCTGACGTGCTGGCCGGCCTTCTGCCACGGCTGGCCGGTCGGCACGAAGACCACCTCGTCCAGCTCGAACCGGTCCGCGACCTCGCTCGCCGCGACCAGATGGCCGTGGTGGATGGGATCGAAGGTGCCGCCCATGACACCGATCCTGCGCGTCCGCTCCACACCAAGATCCTATTCAGGGGCACACGACAGCGTGGCACTCATTTCCCGGGAGCGCGCCGCGCGCCGCATCTCGTCCAGCTCGTCGGCCACGTAACGCGCCAGCGCAGGTGTGACGTCGGCGCGGGCCAGCAGCTTCTCCCCCAGCAGGATCGTCTCGGCGCTCGCCGCGTACCCGGGGAAGCCGAAGCGAGCCAGCACCCGGGCCACCTCAGGACTGCCGCGACGCGCCGTGATCTCGGGCAACTCGGCGAAGTAACGCCGCAGGTAGTCCGTGAGCACGTCGGCGTGCTCCGGCTGCCAGAGCCCTTCGACGGCAGCGAGCATCAGGTGCGGGGTGAGCCGGTCGCCGGTCAGCGCTTCCCACGCCCGCTGCTTGGCGTCGGCGTCCGGCAGCGCCGCGCGGCAGCGCGTCGCGCCCTGCTGACCTTCGTCGCTGGGGTCGGCGGCCAGCTCCGCGGCGATCTCCGGCTCTCCGACAGGGCCGAGCACCGTCAGTCGCAGCAGGATCGCCCAGCGCAGGTCCGGGCCGACGACCAGGCCGGCTGGCACATCCGTTCCCGACAGCCAGCCGCGCAGCAGCGTGAGGTCGTCCGGGTCGGCGGCGCTGCGCGACAGCCCTCGCGCGGCGAGCAGCTGTCCGCTGCTGCCCGGGGCAGAGGCCGCGAGCAACTCCCGGCAGGTGGCCGCGAGCACCGACAACGCGACATCGCGCTGCGACGGCGGGGTGTACCAGTCCACAGCGAGCGTGCGAGCGCCCTCCAGCACCCCGTTGAGCGCCCCGATCGCGGTCTCGTGCGGCAGGTGCGCCCGCACCAGGCTCAGGAACTCGGCTGCCGGCAGTTCGCCGTCCCGGACCATGTCCCAGGCGGCGCACCACACCAGCGCCCTGGTCAACGAGTCGTCTATCCGGCGCAGGCCTTCGGAGATCACCGCCCACGATCCGGGGTCGAAGCGCAGCTTCGCGTACGCGAGATCCTCGTCGTTGAGCAACAGCAGCGCGGGCCGCTGGGCGCCGGCCAGCGCCGGCACGAGCGTACGGCCGCCGTCCACAGCGGGGTCGAGGTCGACGAGCACCTGGTCCCGACGCCGGATCGCGGCTCCCGCGGTCTCGCCGTCGAGGTCGTAGAGCCCGATCGCGATCCGGTGCGGTCGCAGCGTCGGGTACGCCTCCGGCGCGGTCTGCTCGACCTCCAGGCTCGCCAGCCGTCCGGACGGGTCCACCGTCACCGCCGGACGCAGCGTGTTCGGCCTCGGGGTGCGCAGCCACAGCCGGGACCAGTCCGCGAGGTTGCGGTCGGTGTGCGCGGACAGCGCCTCCAGCAGGTCGGCGAGTGTGGCGTTGCCGTGCTGGTGTCGGACGAAGTAGTCGTTGAGGCCGGCGAGGAACGCCTCGTCGCCGAGCCAGGTGACGAGTTGCCGAAGGACCGAGGCGCCCTTGGCGTAGGAGATGCCATCGAAGTTCAGCCACGCTTGTGTGGTGTCGTCCACGTCGCTGGCGACCGGATGGGTGGACGGCCGCTGATCCGCGGCGTACCCCCAGCCCTTGCGGGTGATGCTGAACGTGGTCCACACGTCGGCGAACCGGGTTGCCTCGGCGGTGACCCGGTGACCCATGTACTCGGCGAACGACTCGTTCAGCCACACGTCGTCCCACCAGCGCAGGGTGACCAGGTCGCCGAACCACATGTGCGCCATCTCGTGCGCGACCACCATCGCGCGCAGTTCCCGTTGCGCCTCGCTCGCCGCCGAGCGGAAGATCAGATCGTCCCGGAACGTGACGCAGCCCGGGTTCTCCATGGCGCCGGCGTTGAAGTCGGGCACGAACACCTGGTCGTACTTGCCGAACGGGTACCGCAGCGCGAACAGCTCGTGGTACCGGTCGAAGCACTGGCGGGTGACGGTGAACAGCTCGTCGGCGTCCGGCTCCAGGTGCGCGGCGAGGGACCGCCGGCAGTGCAGCCCGAGGTCGATCCCGTCGTGGCTGGTGTAGATCGAGTGGTACGGCCCCGCGACCACCGTGACCAGGTACGTCGAGATCGGCGGCGTGGGGACCATCTCCCAGCGCCCCGGCGAGGTCTGCGCGCCGGCGCCGTTGCCGAGCACGGTCCACTCCGGCGGCGCGGTCACCGTCAGAGTCACGGCGGCCTTGAGGTCCGGCTGGTCGAAACAGGGGAAGATCCGCTGGGCGTCGTCCATGCACGCCTGGGCGTACAGGTACGTCTCGCCGTCGACCGGGTCCACCGAGCGGTGCAGGCCTTCTCCGGTGTGCGAGTACGCCATGTCGGCCTCGACCGTCAACTCGTTCTCGGCGGCCAGGTCGCGCAGCGGCAGCCGGTCGCCGTCCAACTCCCCCGGGTCGAGTTCCACCCCGTCGAGCACCGCGCGGCGCAGTCGCGCCGGCTTGACCTCGACGAAGGTGTCGGCGCCGGGCCGCGCGCAGCCGAACCGGATCACGGTCACGGACCCGAACTCCTCGGCGCCGCGGGTGAGGTCGAGATCTATGCAGTACGAGCGCACGTCGAGCAACGCCGCTCGGCGCGCCGCCTCGGCACGGGTCAGGGTGGCCATCCCGCCATCCTCACCCATGCCGGGCGGCGCGTCCCGACCGGGTTGTCGGCCTCGATCGGTCGTCACCGGCACCCAGGGAACCTGAACGCGCCCATCCGGGTCTGCCAGCCCCGCGACGACGACGTCTCGTAGTACTGGTTGACGTACCAGAACGTGCAGTCGTCGGCCGGATCCACATTGAGCGAGGTGTAGTCGCCCCACCGGTTGCTGGGCCCGAGTTGCGAGCCGGAGCCGTCGATGAGCGTCGCCTCGCCTTGGGACAGCTCGCCGCGCGGGTCGGACGCCAGGCGGCCGGCGTACCGGATTCCGGGGTAAACGTCCGAGCCGTTGGAGACGCTGTATCCGACAGCGATGTTGCCGGACTCGTCGATCGCCGCGCTGCCCATCCAGCGGTGCACGCCGTCATCGGGCGCGTAGGTGCCCTCCTGGTGGAGCACCGGGTCGGACGGGTCGCGCAGCTCCCACCAGCGCATGCCGGCCTGGCCCGGCCGCGCCTCCACCGACTGGTTGGTCACCAGCGACTCGTGCGTGCCGAAGTTCCGGTACGCCAGCCGCCAGGTCGGCCGTTGCCGGTACGAGAGGACGTCGAGCTTGTTCGTCGTGTCCGGCTGGTCGATGCAGGCCCGGGCGTTGCCCGGCGTGCACGGGAACACGGTGTCGAAGTCGGCCGTCGGCACGGACTTCGTCAGCCCGAACGTTGACGCGGCAGGCTTGGCCCAGTCGACCTTCATCTCGAACACGTTCAGCGCGTCGAACGGCGCCCCGTCCGGCCCGTAGCCGGAGTCCATGCTGCCGGCGAAGTACGCGGGGCTGCCGGGCGGCGGCATCCGGTTGCCGTCCAGGTCGGCCGGCAGGATGCCGTCGCCGACCCAGGTGGCGCGGGGTGTCGTAGTTGAAGGCGACCAGGCGCGGGTTCGGGTTGCCGGTGAGCATCTGACGCCGGTCGACGGCGTACACGCCGATCGACTCAGCGTCGTTCGGCGCGAACTCGCGCGTCGTGATGTGGTAGGCGTCCGGCCAGACGCCGTACTTGGGGTAGTCGGGGAAGTTCGGCCCGGTGGAGAACGCGTAGCGGTGGTACGAGCCGAGCGGGTCCTGGCTGGCCGAGATCGCCACGCAGTTGAAGTACTCGGGCCCGCGGGTGGTGAACTGGCTCAGCAGCCACCGGTTGGCGATCTCGTCGTAGAGCACGATCGGGTCGCCGGCGTTCGCCTCGCAGTCGTCCAGGAATCCCTGCCAGATCGTGCCGAGCCCGGCTGGCCCGTACAGCCGCTGGCCTTTCTTGGTGTAGATCGCGAAGGTGAGGTTCACCATCTCGACGTAGTGGTGCAGGCCGACGTCGCCCACCGGGTCGGGGGGCGAGACCAGGCGGGGGTTGTCGGAGTTGGCCAGGCCCTCGAAGCTGACGGCCGGGCCGGGCATGCCGCTGCCGGCGCTGTCCTGTAGCGCGGCGTCGCGACGGTGACCGGTGTCGGCCGGCGGCGCCGCGCCGCGCTCCGGCAGGTCGCCCGTCACGGACGAGTCAGGCGGCAGCGGATGCATGTCCCGCAGCGCGGGAGTCTGGTCGGACTTGACCGCCGAGGTGACAACAGGCCTCTGCCGCGAGGCGTCCTGTGGCGCTGCCGCCGACGCGCTCTGCGGGAGCACGGCAAGAGCCACCGCCATCGCGCCGAGGCTTGCCAGGAGTCGTCGATGGATCACGCTGACCTCCTCATTGAGGGAAGATCAGCCACAGTGTCCGACGACATCCGTGTCGGTCAATGCCTTTGCCCCGACAACCGCCCCGATCAATCGGATATCGTGGTCTCCATGCGAATCAGCGCGGCGCACACCGGTTGGCAGGCCCGTCTCACGGGCGGCTGAGACGAGTATCCGCGCACCTCCTCACCTCGCGGCCGTCCGGATCGGACGGCCGTTTCTCGTGTGCTCCCCCGGCCGGCCGCTCCGGCGCCGCACCGTCTTCGA
>WHSM01000349.1 GCA_009380105.1 Micromonosporaceae bacterium | reverse complement strand
CTGCTGCGGCTGCTGTTGGTGCGGCTGGGGCGGGACCGGTTCCGGCTGGTGGTCACGATGCATCACCTGGTGATGGACGGCTGGTCGTTGCCGGTGCTGTTTGGGGAGTTGTCGGAGGTGTATGCGGCGGGCGGCGATCCGGGTGTGCTGCCGCCGGTGCGGTCGTACCGGGAGTATCTGGCGTGGCTGGCCCGGCAGGACAAGGACGCTGCCCGCGACGCGTGGCGTGCCGCGCTGGCCGGGGCCGAGGGGCCGACCACGGTCGGCCCGGACGATCACGGCGGCGAGCTGATCCGGCAGGTCGCGCGGCTCGCCGGGGAGCGCCTGTCCAGTGCGCTGCGCGAGCTGGCGAAGGCGAACGGGCTGACCCTCAGCACGGTGCTGCAGGGCGCGTGGGCGGTGCTGGTCGGGATGCTGGCTCGCCGCAGCGACGTGGTGTTCGGCACAACGGTGGCGGGCCGTCCCGCTGACCTGGCCGGTGTGGAACGGATGGTGGGTCTGTTCGTCAACACGGTCCCGGCACGGGTCGGGCTCGATCCCGGCCGCCCGCTCCTGGAGCTACTGACCGAGCTGCAGGCACGGCACGTGGACCTGCTCGCGCATCAGCATCTGGGACTGGCGGAGATCCAGCAGATCGCCGGGGACGGCTCCAGTTTCGACACCCTGATGGTCTACCAGAACTACCCGCACGATCCTGACGGGTCGCTGCGGCTCGGCGACCTGCGGGCCGTCCCCGCCGGGGGTGACGACGCCGCGCACTACCCGCTGAGTTTCGTCGCGACCCCGGGTGACCAGATCGAGCTGCGGCTGGAGTACCGGCCCGACGTGTTCGACCAGCCCGCGGCCGAGTTGCTGGTGACGCGGCTGACGTGGCTGCTGGAGCAGATCGCCGCCGATCCGGGGGCGCGGGTCGGAGACCTGGACCTGCTGGCGCCGGAGGAGACGGATCAGGTGCTGCGCACCTGGAACGACACCAGCCGTCCGGTCGATGCCGGGTTGCTGCACGAGCCGATCGAAGCCCGGGCGGCGGTCAGTCCCGGCGCGGCGGCGGTCGTCGCGGCGGGGGACGTGCTGACGTACGCGGAGCTGGAGGCTCGGGCGAACAGGTTCGCGCACACCCTTATCGACCGTGGTGTCGGCCCCGAGGACCTGGTCGGTGTGGTGATGGGTAGGTCGGCCGACCTGATCGCCGTACTGCTGGGTGTGCTGAAGGCGGGCGCGGCGTACGTGCCGATCGATCCCGGGTATCCGGAGGAGCGGATCGGTTTCATGCTCTCCGATGCGCGACCGGCCCTGTTGGTGTGCGCCCAGGCGACCGCGTGCCTGCTCGACGGCGCCGAGGTCGAGCGGGTGGTGTGGGACGAGCCGGGGTTCGCCGCCGAGCTGGCGACCCGCCCGGCGGCAGCGCCCACCGACGCCGACCGGGTCCGGCCGCTGCGGCCCGAGCACCCGGCGTACGTCATCTACACCTCGGGCTCCACCGGTACGCCGAAGGGCGTCGCAGTGGCGCACCGAGGGGTTGCCAACTACATCGCGTGGCGGGTCGGCGCGTACGGCTGGGGCCCGGGTGACCGGGTCCTCGCGTTCGCGTCGGTGTCGTTCGACACCTCCGTCTCGGAGATCTACCCGACCCTGGCGGGCGGGGCGACCCTGTGCCTGTCGCAACGGGAGGGCGACCTGCTGCGTGAGCTGGAGGCGCTGCGGGTCAACGCGGTCACGTTCACCCCGAGCGTGCTCGACACGATCGTGGGAGCCGAGGACGACGACCGGGCCGCGGCGGTGCTCAGCAAGATCGAGCATCTGGTGACCGCGGGCGAGGAATGCGGTCTGGAACTGGCACAGCGCTGGGCGCCCGGCCGCGCGTTCCACAACGAGTACGGCCCGACCGAGAACTCCGTCGACGTCACGTCGTGGACGGCCCCCGCAGACCTGCCGGACGCGGTGCCGCTGGGCCGGCCGATCGCGAACGTGCGCGGCTACGTCCTGGACGAGTTCCTGCGGCCGGTCCCGCCGGGTGTGACGGGCGAGTTGTACGTGACCGGCGCCGGCGTGGCACGCGGCTATGTGCGGCGCCCGGGGCTCACCGCCGAGCGGTTCGTGGCGTGCCCGTACGGCGGCCGGATGTACCGGACCGGCGACCTGGTGAGCTGGACCGCCGACGGCGAGTTGAGGTTCGCCGGCCGGGCCGACGACCAGGTGAAGGTCCGCGGGCTGCGGATCGAGCTGGGTGAGATCGAAGCGGTGATCGCGGCGCGTCCGGGGGTGGGCCAGGTCGCCGTGGTGGTACGCCGGGATCAGCCGGGTGCGCCGCGCCTCGTCGGGTACGTCGTCCCCGCCGACGCCACGGTGGACGTGGACGCGGTGCGGGAGCAGGTGGCGGCGGTGCTGCCGGACTACATGGTTCCGGCGGCGTTCGTGGTGCTCGACGAGCTGCCGCTCTCGGTGAACGGCAAGCTCGACCGGGCCGCGCTGCCGGCGCCCGAGTTCGCCGCGCTGGCGCCGCACCGGGCTCCTGCCACCGCCTCGGAGAAGCTGCTGTGCAGCTTGTTCGCCGAAATCCTCGGCGTGGAGCGGGTCGGCGTGGACGACTCGTTCTTCGAGCTGGGTGGCGACTCGATCATGTCCATGCTGCTGGTGTCCCGGGCCCGGCGCGCGGGGCTGGTGATCACCGCGCGGCAGGTCTTCGAGCACAAGTCCGCGGCCAAGCTGGCGCCGGCGGCGGGGGTCGCGGAACCGGAGGCGCCGACGCCGCGGGAACCGGACGTGGCCACCGGAGAGGCGCCGCTGACACCGGTGATGCGGGAACTGGCCGAGCGGGCCGGCCCCACGGCGCTGACCGGGTCGCTGACCCAGTCGGTGCTGCTCGAGGTGCCCGCCGGGCTCGACATGCCTCGCCTGGTGGCGGCCGTCCAGGGGGTGCTGGACCACCACGACATTCTCCGCGCACGGCTCACCGGCGACGGGCTGACCGTACCGGAGAAGGGCTCGGGGCCGAACGCGCAACAGCGCGTACGGCGGGCCACGGACGGGCTCGCGGTCGAGGCCGAGCGCGCGGTGGGCCGGCTCGACCCCGCTGCCGGTGTGATGCTGCAGGTGGTGTGGTTCGCCGACGAGGCCCGGCTGTTGCTGGTGGCCCACCACCTGGTGGTCGACGGGGTCTCGTGGCGGATTCTGATCCCGGATCTCGCGCTGGCGTACCAGGGCGGGGAGCTCGAGACCGGTACGTCGTTCCGGCACTGGGCGGAGGTGCTGTCGCGGCAGGCGGCCGCCGAGCGGGTGGCCGAGCTGCCGACCTGGACCCGGATTCTGGACGGCCCGGCCGCGCCACTCGGCCGCCGGCCGCTGGACCCGGCGGTGGACACCGTGGCCGCCGGGATGCACCACGTCGCGCTGCGGGTGCCGACCGGCATCGCGGAGGACCTGCTGACCAGCGTTCCGGCGACGTTCTACGCGGGGGTTGACGACGTGCTGCTCGCGGGGTTCGTGGGGGCCGTGGCCGAGTGGAGCGACAAGGTCACCGACGGCGTCGTGGTGGACGTCGAACGGCACGGCCGGGAGCCGCTGACCGACCACATGGACCTGACCCGGACGGTCGGTTGGTTCACCAGCTCGTACCCGGTCCGGCTGGATCCAGGGACGGCGGCGTACGCCCAGATCCGCGCCGGCGGCCCCGCTGCGGGTGAGGTTGTCAAGCGGGTGAAGGAGCAACTGCGCGCCGTGCCCGCCGACGGACTCGGCTACGGGATGCTGCGGTACCTCAACCCGGAGACGGCGGCCAGCCTCGCCGAGTTCCCGGCCGCCCAGATCGGGTTCAACTACCTCGGCCGGTTCGGCGCCACGCCGGACGGCCAGGAGCCCGGTGGCTGGCGGGTGAGTGGGGACATGGTCCTCGGCGGCAGCGCCGATCCCCGGATGTCGGCCTCCCACGCCCTCGAGGCCAGTGGCCTGGTCCATGACCTGCCCGAGGGGCCCGAGCTGACCGTCACGCTGACCTGCCCAGTCGGCCTGTTCGAGGAGTCCGCGCTGCACGACCTGACTCAGCGGTGGGTGGCGATGCTCACCGGGCTGGCCCGGCACGCGGCGGATCCGTCCAGTGGCGGACACACCCCGTCGGACTTCAGCTTCGTTGCCCTGACCCAAGACGACCTTGACGAATTCCAGCTCCGGCTCACTGACGAGAGGGGACAGCGGTGACCCAGTTGAAGATCGAGGACATCTGGCCGTTGTCACCGCTGCAGGAGGGGCTGCTCTTCCACGCCGGGTACACCGAGGGCGAGCCCGATGTCTACGTATTGCAGGGCGCGATGGAGCTGCGGGGCACGCTGGACGTTCCGGTGCTGCGCAGCTCGTGGCAGGCGCTGCTGGACCGGCACTCCAGCCTGCGCGCGGCGTTCCAACGGCGTGGTACGGGCGATCCGGTCCAGCTCATCGTCTCGGGGGTGACGCTGCCCTGGCGAGAGGAGGACCTGTCGGGGCTGCCCGAGGCCGACCAGGAGGCCGAGGCCACGCGACTGGCGAACGCGGAGAAGGACGGGTTCAACCCCGAGCTGGCGCCGCTGCTGCGGCTGCTGTTGGTGCGGCTGGGGCGGGACCGGTTCCGGCTGGTGGTCACGATGCATCACCTGGTGATGGACGGCTGGTCGTTGCCGGTGCTGTTTGGGGAGTTGTCGGAGGTGTATGCGGCGGGCGGCGAT
>WHSM01000627.1 GCA_009380105.1 Micromonosporaceae bacterium | reverse complement strand
GCGCGAGCGCCCGGAGTTCGTGCGCTGGGTGCTCGACGAGGTGCGGGCCAAGGGCCCGATGACGGCGCGTCAGGTGGAGCACGACGCGCCGCGTAGCAAGGATCACTGGGGGTGGAACTGGAGTGACGCCAAGAAGGCCCTGGAGTGCCTGTTCTGGCTGGGCCAGGTCACGGCCGCGCGTCGCAACGGCAGTTTCGAGCGGGTGTACGACGTGCCGGAGCGGGTGCTGCCCGCGGAGGTGGTCAACGCCCCGACCCCGGATCGCGCCGACGCGCACCGCGAGCTGATCCGCACGGCGGCCGTCGCGCTGGGCGTGGCGACCGAGACTGACCTGCGGGACTACTACCGTCTGGCGCCGGCCGGGAGCAGAGCGGCCGTGGCGGAGCTGGTCGAGGCGGGCGAGTTGACGCCGGTGGCGGTCGACGGGTGGCGGCAGCCGGCGTACCTGCACCACGCGGCGCGGCTGCCCCGCAAGGTCGACGCGGCGGCGCTGCTCAGCCCGTTCGACCCGCTGATCTGGGAGCGGTCGCGGACCGAGCGACTGTTCGGGTTCCGGTACCGCATCGAGATCTACGTGCCCGCCCCGAAGCGGGTCCACGGCTACTACGTGCTGCCGCTGCTGCTGGGCGACAAGCTGGTGGCGCGGGCGGACCTGAAGGCTGACCGCAAGGCCGGCGTGCTCCGGGTTCCGGCGGCCTGGGCCGAGCCTGACGGGCCGGTCGAGCCCGTCGCCGCCGGCCTGGCAGACCAGTTGCGGCGCATGGCCGGCTGGCTCGGGCTCGACGCTGTCGCCGAGCCGGACCGCGGCGACCTCGCGGACCCGCTGCGTGTCGCACTCGCGTCCCAGAGGTGAGCCCCGCTTGTGTACCGTGAGACATGTCGATTCGCCGTCCGGTCGCGTAGAGCAGTGAGGTGCGTGTGATGGCTCAGGTCACCGAGTGCCCGCCCGTCGAGCCCGGGTCCGCGCCGTCTGATCACGACCCCAACGGCCGCACCGACACGAGCCCCGTCGAGGACCCGGACCACGGCAAGCACCCGCTGTATGTCCAGTACCCGGCGTACGCGCAGCCACAGGACCGGGTCTCCCGCTTCGGTGGCTTCCTCGAAAGGCTGTGGGAGCGACCCGGCTGGGTGGCGCCGCTGGCGATCCTCAGCTGCTTCGCGGGTCTGACCGGCCTGTTCCTCTACGCCGACCCGACCGATGGCCGCCCGGACGCGTTGGGCGGCTGCGCCGTCAAGATTCTGACCGGGTTGGACTGCCCTGGATGCGGCGGCACCAGGGCGCTCTGGTACCTGCTGCAAGGCAACCTGCCGGAGGCCGCGCGGCACCACATGATCGCGGTGTTCGCCGCCCCGTTCCTGGTCTACATGTACCTCGCCTGGGCCGGGCAGCGGATGTTCAACTGGCGCCTCCCGCATCTGCGGCTGCAGCCGCGCATGGTCGGCATCTTCCTCGGCGCGTGGGGCGTCTTCATGGTGCTCCGCAACCTGCCCTGGGCCCCCTTCACCTACTTCTACGT
>WHSM01000026.1 GCA_009380105.1 Micromonosporaceae bacterium | reverse complement strand
GGCCGGTCCAGATGCGGTAGCGGCACGTCCACCGCCACGCGGGCGACCGGGAACTCGTCCGCGGGAGTCCGCTCCGCGCTCCTACGCCGCCGCACCGCGGGTCTGTTCGCCACGGCCAAGTCCTACCAGACCGCGCCGACGCGCAAGCCGAAAGACCCGCAGCCACCCGGCCGCGGGTCTTTCACAAAATCGACTGAGACCCCTGATGCGGCGGTAGCGAGGCTCAGGTTTCGCCTGGCAAGGCCGCAGGCCGAGCCGCGTGCGAACTGTGCACGCAAGCGGCCGAGAACGCCACCAGGCGGAACCTGAGTCCGCTACCGCCGGATCAGACGTTGGCGGCGGATTTAAGGTCGCTGGCGCGGTCGGTCTGCTCCCAGGTGAAGTCCGGCAGCTCCCGGCCGAAGTGACCGTAGGCCGCGGTCTGCTGGTAGATCGGGCGGAGCAGGTTCAAGTCGCGGATGATCGCGGCCGGGCGCAGGTCGAAGACCTCGCCGATCGCCTTCTCGATCCGCTCGACCGCAACGTGCTCCGTCCCGAAGGTCTCCAGGAACAGGCTCACCGGCTGGGCCTTGCCGATGGCGTACGCCACCTGCGCCTCGCAGCGCTCGGCCAGCCCGGCGGCGACCACGTTCTTGGCCACCCAGCGCATCGCGTACGTCGCGGAGCGGTCCACCTTGGACGGATCCTTGCCCGAGAAGGCACCGCCGCCGTGTCGCGCGTAGCCCCCGTACGTGTCGACGATGATCTTCCGGCCGGTGAGGCCGGCGTCGCCCATCGGGCCGCCGATCTCGAAACGCCCGGTCGGGTTGACCAGCAGCCGGTAGTCGTCCACGTCCAGACCCAGACTCTCCACCTCGGGCGCGATCACGTGCTCGCGGACGTCGGGAGTGAGCAGCGAGTCCAGGGAGATGTCCGGCGCGTGCTGGCTGGAGACCACCACGGTATTGAGCCGGACCGGCTTGAGGCCGTCGTACTCCACCGTCACCTGGGTCTTGCCGTCGGGCCGCAGGTACGGAATCGTCCCGTCCTTGCGCATGGCGGACAGGCGCTGCGAGAGCCGGTGGGCGAGCGCGATCGGCAGCGGCATCAGCTCCGGGGTCTCGGAGCAGGCGAAGCCGAACATCATGCCCTGGTCGCCGGCGCCCTGCCTGTCGAGGACATCGTCGACGGACTCCCCGGTGCGGGTCTCGATCGCGGTGTTGACTCCCTGCGCGATGTCGGGCGACTGGGATCCGATGGACACGCTGACGCCACACGACGCGCCGTCGAAACCCTTCTTGGACGAGTCGTAGCCGATGCGCAGGATCGTCTCGCGGACGATCGACGCGATGTCGGCGTACGCGTTGGTGGTCACCTCGCCGGCGACATGCACCTGGCCGGTGGTGATGAGCGTCTCGACCGCTACCCGGCTGGCAGGATCCTCCGACACCAAGGCGTCGAGAATGCCGTCGCTGATCTGGTCAGCGATCTTGTCGGGGTGGCCCTCGGTCACGGACTCTGACGTGAACAACCGGCGTGCCACTTTACTCCTCAAGGTTCTTTGATCAGCGCTAACACGTGCGGTGAACTTCGCGGAAGTCTAACCGTCGCCGGCGCCTCCGCGGTTACGGCATGGCGCGTCACACCGGTCACACCGCGCGACGCCATAGCGTGCCCGCACGGGGCGGAACAGTCCCAGAAGCGGGGTTGGACGTCCCGATGAACTCTGGCATGCCGCACTAGGCGCCTTCCGGGGGCCGCGGACGGCGCTCCAGGGGCCGGGCGAAGACCAGGTCCAGCACCTCGTCGGCGATGGCCTCCTTCGACCCGGGGCCCACCTCGGCGACCCCGCCTGCCGGGTCGATCACCGTGACCGCGCTGTCGTCGGCGCCGAACACCCTGTCTCGTCCCACCACGTTGAACACGATCAGGTCGGCGTTCTTGCTCGCCAGCTTCGCGCGCGCGTGCTCCAGACCGGCCGGCCCTTCGGCGGTCTCGGCCGCGAAGGCCACCAGGACCTGGCCGCTCGGCTTCTTGCGCCCCAGTTCGGCGGCGATGTCCGGGTTGAGAGCGAGCGGCAGCACCGGTGCGACGCCCTCGGACTTCTTGAGCTTCACGTTCGAGTACTCCGCCGGCCGGTAGTCGCACGGCGCCGCGGCCATCACCACCGCGTCGGCGCCCTCGGCAGCCCGATGTGTCGCCACGCGTAGCTCTTCGGTGGTGACGACCCGCACCACGTCGACGCCCGCGGGGTCGGGCAGGGCGACGTTCGCGGCGATCAGGGTCACCGCGGCCCCCCGGGCGGCGGCGGCGCGGGCGAAGGCGTGCCCCTGCTTTCCGGACGACGAGTTGCCGAGGAAGCGCACCGGATCGAGGAACTCCCGCGTGCCGCCTGCGGTGACCACGACCCGGCGGCCGGCCAGGTCCGCGGCGAGGTCGCCTCGGCGCAGCATCCGGGACGCCGCTGCGAAGATCTCGTCCGGCTCCGGCAGCCGGCCCTTGCCAGTGTCGGCGCCGGTGAGCCGTCCGACGGCGGGCTCCAGCACGACCGCGCCACGACGGCGCAGCGTCGCGACGTTCTCCGCGGTCGCCGGGTGCTCCCACATCTCCGTGTGCATCGCGGGCACGTAGAGCAGCGGACATCGCGCGGTCAGCAGCGTGTTGGTCAGAAGATCGTCCGCCATGCCGTGCGCTGCCCTGGCGAGCAGGTCGGCGGTGGCCGGCGCCACGACGACGAGGTCGGCGGACCGGCCGACCTTCACGTGCGGCACCTCGTGCACGTCGTCCCAGACGTCGACCGCGACTGGCTCCCCGGACAGCGCGGCCCAGGTGGGCGCCCCGACGAACTCGAGCGCCGCGGCCGTGGGGATCACCCGCACAGCGTGCCCGGCCTCGGTCAGGCGCCGCAGCAGCTCACACGCCTTGTACGCGGCGATCCCACCTGACACCCCGAGAACGATGCGCGAACTCATCGATCAAGCCTAGCGGCGAAAGTCCCGCGACCTCGTCGAGAAGGGTGGCCTCACCTGGAGGTCTCGAAAAGACCTCAAACCGCCGCGTTCTATGAATCCAGCTGCTCGTAGGTGAGAAGACCACCGTTGATCTCCCGGAGGGCGATGGACAGCGCCTTCTCCTGCGGAGTCGTCTCCACGAGCGGCCCCACGTACTCCAGCAGGCCCTCGCCCAGCTGGCTGTAGTAGGCGTTGATCTGCCGCGCCCGCTTGGCGCCGAAGATCACCAGCGCGTACTTCGAGGGAGTCTTCTCGAGCAGCTGGTCGATGGGGGGATTGGTGATGCCTTCAGGGTTGGCAACTGTGCCGGCCACGCAAATCAACCTCTGTGCCTGGATGGGATGACGGGGGTTCTAGCTGAAGAGCCGAGCAATCGTACCAACTCCTCTGTGGCTTGTTGCACAGAGTGGTTGACAATCGTGTGGTCGAACTCCGGCTCGGCGGCCAATTCTGCCTGCGCCAGCTCCAGTCGCTGCCGAATCGTCTCGGGATCCTCGGTGCCGCGCCCGATGAGCCGGCGCTTGAGCTCGTCCCAGCTCGGCGGGGCCAGGAAGACCAGGAGCGCGTCCGGCATCGCGGCGCGGACCTGGCGGGCGCCCTGCAGGTCGATCTCCAGCAGCGCGGGCTTGCCCTCCGCGAGCCGCCTGAGCACCGGGGCGCGCGGAGTGCCGTAGTGGTTTCCGGCGTACTCGGCCCACTCCAGCAACTCGCCGGAGGCCGCCATCAGCCGGAACTCGGCGAGATCGGCGAAGTGGTAGTGGAATCCTTCGATCTCTCCGGGGCGCGGCAGGCGGGTGGTCACCGAGACGGAGAGCCAGACATCCGGATACTGATCCCGGAGGAGCGTCACCACGCTGCCCTTCCCCACCCCGGACGGGCCGGAGAGGACGGTGAGGCGCGCGTGGCCGGAAGGGTCGGACGAACCTTCCGGGACCGTTCGTCGCTGGCCCGATCGTCGTATGGTCCCGGAAGGTTCGGACGGGCGCCGGCGTTCAACGGTCACTGCTTGTTTCTACCGGACGCCCGTCCTGCTGTTGCGGGAAACCCCCCAGTCAGCGCCTCTGGGGCACTTACCGGGAGGCGCCGAACTCCTCCAACAGGAGCCGGCGCTGGTGCTCGCCGAGGCCGCGCAGGCGGCGGCTGTCCGCGATCTGGTGCTTTTTCATGATCTGGCTAGCGCGGACCTTGCCGATGCCCGGCAGCGCCTCCAGCACGGCAGTCACCTTCAGCTTGCCGACAACCTCTTCGGCGTCGGCGCGCTTGAGCACGTCGGCGAGCGTCATCTCCCCCTTCTTCAGCTTGTCCTTGATCTCAGCACGGACCTTGCGAGCCTCCGCGGCCTTCTTGAGGGCGGCGTCACGCTGCTCGGGGCTGAGTGACGGGAGCGGCACGAAAATCTCCTCGGATGTGATCCAAAGCGAACGAACCTCCACAAAACCGTTCGATGCGTGCTGTGAGAAGACGCACGGTCCTGCGCCGGTTCGATTACCAGCGCGGGAAACGTAGCGGTCGAGCCGGGTGCGAGGCAATGCCGCCGCGCCGGCTAGTTTTCGACGGATCCCGCCCACTGGCGCCTGAAGGAGGTTACGAGTGGCACAAATCGGGAACAAAGCGACAGACCATGGCAGCGAAGCATGAACTACATCACTCTTACGAGGTACGCGCACGCGTGTCCACGCGGCTTCGCTACGGCGCGTGATCGAGCGCGGCGCGGCACTGATCCAGGATTTTCGCTGCCGAGTCGCGCAACCCGGTCACACTCGGGCCGTGCTTGAGCACCTCCCGGGAGTACGCGGGAAGCACGGCGCCCAACGCGTCGCCGAAGACCTCGCGGAGGTCCCCCGGCGCGGCTCCCTGCGCCCCGAGGCCGGGCGCCAGCAGCGGGCCGTTGACCCGCGAGAAATCGTGGCCGGTGTCGCCGACCGTGGCCCCGACCACGGCGCCCACCGACCCCAACGGCTGGGCGTGGCCGTTCACGGCGGCCACCTCGTCCAGGATGGTCTGCGCCACGGTCCGCCCGTCGGCCGCGCGCGCCTGTTGCACCGACGCGCCCTCCGGGTTGGACGTGAGCGTGAGCACGAACACCCCGCGGCGGTGCGCCATCGCGGTGTCGATCATCGGACGCAGCGCGCCGAAGCCGGCGTACGGGCTCGCCGTCACCGCGTCGACAGCCAGCGGGCTCACCGGATCCAGGTACGCGTGGGCGTACGCCTGCATCGTGGAGCCGATGTCGCCGCGCTTGACGTCCAGCAGCACCAGCGCGCCCGCCTGACGCGCCTCGCTGACGACTTTCTCCAGCACGGCGATACCCCGAGACCCCAACCGCTCGAAAAACGCGCTCTGTGGCTTCAGCACCGCCACCCGGTCGGCCAGCGCCTCCACCGCCGTGCGGCTGAAACGCTCGAGCCCCGCCACGTCCGCGTCGAGCCCCCACGCGCTCAGCAGCTGCGTGTGAGGGTCGATGCCCACGCACAGCGGGCCCCGCCGATCGGTCGCCCGCCGCAGCCGAGCCCCGAACGTCATGTCTGCCATCGCGGCCTCCCCGGTCTCACTCATCTCGACGCAGCTCCCTGGAATCCGGTTCCAGATGTTAGGAATTTCCACCGGATGCCGATACTCCGGCCGGCCCGTTGCCCACCGCCCGCCTGGCAAGGGCGCGGTTGATGCCGCGCACCAGGCCCGGACCGCGGTAGATCATGCCGCTGTAAAGCTGTAGGAGGCTCGCGCCAGCGTCGAGCATCCGCAGCGCGTCGTCCACCTCCAGGATGCCGCCCACCCCGACAATCGGCAGCGCGCCACCGGTTTCCCGGTGGATGAACCGCACCACCTGCAGGGCGCGAAGGGTCAGCGGCCGCCCCGACAGGCCCCCGGCCTCGGAGACCAGCCCGGCTTCCGCGGCGGCGATGCCGTCCCGTCCGATGGTGGTGTTGGTCGCGATCACGCCGGCGACCCCGCCCTCCTGGCACACCTGCAGCAACCCGCCGATCGCGGACTCGGCGAGGTCCGGCGCGACCTTCACCAGCAGCGGCTTCGGCGGGCGGTCGCCGGCCAGCGCCCGCGCCTCCAATCGCAGGGCGCCGATCAGCTCGGCGAACTGCGCCCGGTCCTGGAGCCAACGCAGCCCCGGGGTGTTCGGCGAGCTGACGTTGATCGCGAAGTAGTCGCCGTGCGGGTACAGCACCCGCAGCGAGGCGACGTAGTCGTCGACAGCGTTCTCCAGGGGAGTGAGCTTCGACTTGCCGAGGCTGATCCCGAGCGGAGTCGGCAACGGCCCCAGGGTCTTCAGGCGAGCCGCGAGCGCCGCCGCGCCGTGATTGTTGAAGCCCATCCAGTTGACGATCGCCTCGCTTGCCGGAAGGCGGAACAACCGCGGCCTGGGGTTGCCGGGCTGCGGGCGCCAGGTGACGGTGCCGACCTCGGTGAAGCCGAAGCCGAGCGCGGGCCACGCCCGCAGGGCGCGCCCGTCCTTGTCCATGCCCGCGGCGAGCCCCACAGGAGACGGGAACCGCACCCCGAAGACCGTGCTCGCCGTCTCGCCCGGCGCGTGCCACCGACGCAGCGCCGCCAGCAGACGCGGATGCCGGGACAACTGCTCCAGGCGGGAGAGCGTCCATTCGTGGGCCGCCTCGGGATTCCCGCCGCCGAGCCGGAACAGCGCCGGCCGGATCAGCCATCGGTACGCCGTCACGAGCCTCCTCGGATCGCGCCGGCGGGCGCGGCGCCTCCGCGCACCGCGGCGTGCAATTGTTGCAGCGGGCGCACCGTCAGGTCGCCCCGGATCAGCCCCTCGATGCCCATCACGGCGGCCGCGGCGCCCTGCACCGTGGTGATGCACGGGGTGTCCGTGGCGACAGCGGCGCTGCGGATCTCGTATCCGTCGATCCGCGGGCCGGTCGAGCCGTGCGGCGTGTTGATGACCAGGTCGATCTCGCCGTCCTCGATCAGTTGGACGGTGTTGCGCTCCTCGGCCGCCTCGAAGTGCTTCGGCGCCGTCTGGCACGCGATGCCGTGACGCCGGAGCACATGCGCGGTGCCGCCGGTGGCGAGCACCTCGAAGCCGAGGTCGGCCAACCGCTTCACCGGAAAGATCATCGCCCGTTTGTCCCGGTCGGCCAGGGTGACCAGCACCTTGCCGCTGGTCGGCAGCGAGCCGTACGCGGCCGCCTGGGACTTGGCGTACGCGTGCCCGAACATCGACGCGATGCCCATCACCTCGCCGGTGGACTTCATCTCCGGGCCCAGCAGCGAGTCCACCCCGCGCCCCTCGGCCGTGCGGAACCGCTTGAACGGCAGGACCGCCTCCTTCACGGCGATCGGCGCGTCGTCCGGCAGGTCTCCCCCGTCGCCTTCCGGCAGCAGCATCCCCTCTGCCCGGAGCTCCGCGATCGTGGCGCCCAGCATGATCCGCGCCGCCGCCTTCGCCAGCGGCACAGCCGTCGCCTTCGACACGAACGGCACGGTGCGGCTCGCGCGCGGATTGGCCTCCAGGACGTACAGGGTGTCGTCTTTGAGGGCGTACTGCACGTTGAGCAGGCCGCGCACCCCGATGCCGCGGGCGATCGCCTCGGTGTAGCGGCGCACGGTGGCGATGTGAACGTCGGCGAGGGTGATCGGGGGCAACGCGCACGCCGAGTCCCCGGAGTGGATCCCGGCCTCCTCGATGTGCTCCATGATCCCGCCGAGGTACACCTCGCCGGCCGCGTCGCAGAGCGCGTCGACGTCGATCTCGATCGCGTCGTCCAGGAACCGGTCCACCAGCACCGGGTGCTCCGGGCTGATCTCCGTTGCCCGCTGGATGTACGCGGCGAGGCTCTCGTCGTCGTACACGATCTCCATGCCCCGCCCGCCGAGGACGTACGACGGACGCACCAGCACCGGGTAGCCGATCTCGTCCGCGATCGCCTTCGCCTCGTCGTACGAGTAGGCGGCGCCATGCTTCGGGGCCAGCAGCCCGGCCTCGCCGAGCAGCTTTCCGAACGCCCCCCGCTCCTCGGCCAGGTGGATCGCGGCGGGCGAGGTGCCCACAATCGGGACTCCGGCCTCGGCCAGCCGCCGCGCCAGCCCCAGCGGCGTCTGGCCGCCGAGCTGCACGATCACCCCGACCACGCCGGGCCCGCCGGCTGCCTTTCCCGAGCTGTCCTCGGCGTGGATCACCTCGAGGACGTCTTCGAAGGTGAGCGGCTCGAAGTAGAGCCGGTCGGCGGTGTCGTAGTCGGTGGAGACGGTCTCCGGGTTGCAGTTGACCATCACCGTCTCGTAGCCGCCGGGCGGGCACGGCGCCGCGCGCAGCGCCATGACCGCGTGCACGCAGGAGTAGTCGAACTCGATGCCCTGGCCGATCCGGTTCGGCCCGGAGCCGAGGATCACGACCTTCGGCCGGTCGCTGCCGGCCACCTCGGTCTCGTCGTCGTAGCTGGAGTAGTGGTAGGGCGTGACCGCGGCGAACTCCGCGGCGCACGTGTCGACGGTCTTGTAGACCGGCCTGAGGCCGAGCGCGTGGCGGCGGGCCCGCACCGCGTCCTCGTCCGCGCCCAGCAGCGCGGCGAGCTGCCGGTCGGACCACCCCGCGCGCTTGGCCCGGCGCAGCGCCGCGCGGTCCAGGTCGGTGAGGCTCGCGCCAGCGAGGCCGTGCGCGACTTCGTTCACGGCGACGATCTGGTCCAGGAACCACGGGTCGATCGCGGTCGCGGCGTGCAGTTCCTCGACGCTGGCCCCGGCGAGCAGCGCCTGTTGCGCGGTCTTCAGCCGGCCGTCGTGCGGGACGCCGGAACGCTCGACCAGCCGGGCGGCGTCAGCTGGCGCCGCGAAGGCGAACTCGCCGCTGCGCCGCTCCATCGACCGCAGCGCCTTGCCCAGCGCCTCGGTGACGTTGCGGCCCAGCGCCATCGCCTCGCCGACCGACTTCATGGTGGTGGTCAGCTCCGGGTCGGCGCCGCCGAACTTCTCGAACGCGAACCGCGGAACCTTCACCACCACGTAGTCCAGGGTGGGTTCGAAACAGGCCGGGGTGGCGCGGGTGATGTCGTTGTCGATCTCGTCCAGGGTGTAGCCGATCGCCAGCTTGGCGGCGATCTTCGCGATCGGGAAGCCGGTCGCCTTGGAGGCCAGCGCGCTGGAGCGGGACACCCTGGGGTTCATCTCGATCACCACGAGCCGCCCGGTCCGCGGGTGCACCGCGAACTGGATGTTGCAGCCGCCCGTGTCCACGCCGACCTCGCGCAGCACCGCGATGCCGAGGTTCCGCATCCGCTGGTACTCACGGTCAGTAAGCGTCATAGCGGGCGCAACCGTCACACTGTCCCCGGTATGCACACCCATCGGGTCGATGTTCTCGATCGAGCAGACCACCACCACGTTGTCGTGGTGATCGCGCATCAACTCGAGCTCGTACTCCTTCCAGCCGAGCACGCTCTCCTCGATCAGCACCTCCGTCATCGGGCTCTCCGCGAGGCCGGCGCCCGCGATCCGCTCCAGGTCGGCGTCGGTGTGCGCCATCCCGGAGCCGAGGCCGCCCATGGTGAAGCTGGGACGGATCACCACCGGAAGACCCAACTCGGCGACGGTGGCGCGTACCTCCGCCATGGCATGACAGACCGCGCTGCGGGGCACGTCCCCGCCGACCGCGCGCACCGTCTCCTTGAACTTCTGGCGGTCCTCGCCACGCTGGATCGCGTCGAAGTTCGCGCCGATCAGCCGCACGCCGTGCTTGTCGAGCACCCCGGACTCGTGCAGCGCCACCGCGGTGTTCAAGGCGGTCTGCCCGCCCAGGGTCGGCAGCAGTGAATCGACCGGATGTCCCTGCGCAGCCTGATCCGCGATCACCTTCTCGACGAACTCCGGGGTGATCGGCTCCACGTACGTGGCGTCGGCGAACTCCGGGTCCGTCATGATCGTGGCCGGGTTGGAGTTGACCAGGCTGACCCGCACGCCCTCTTCGCGCAGCACCCGGCAGGCCTGCGTGCCGGAGTAGTCGAACTCGCACGCCTGGCCGATCACGATCGGCCCGGAGCCGATCACCAGAACGTGGTTGATGTCCTCGCGCCTAGGCACCCCGGCCCCCTTCGATGAGCTCATCGGGCCCTCGCTCGACAAGGTCGACGAGCCGGTCGAACAGGTAGTCGGCGTCGTGCGGCCCGGCCGCCGCCTCCGGGTGATACTGCACCGAGAACGCAGGAGCGTCGAGACACCAAAGCCCTTCCACGACGTTGTCGTTGAGGCAGACGTGGCTCACCTCGACCCGCCCGAACTCCGTCTCCGCGACGCCCTCCGCCGGAACGCTCACCGCGAAGCCGTGGTTGTGGGCGGTGACCTCGACCTTGCCGGTGGCGCGGTCCAGCACCGGCTGGTTGATGCCGCGGTGGCCGTACTTCAGCTTGTACGTCCCGAAGCCCAGCGCCCGGCCCAGGATCTGGTTGCCGAAGCAGATGCCGAACAGTGGGAGGTTCCGGCGCAGCACCTCCCGGGTGAGCGCCACCTGGACGTCCGCTGTCGCCGGGTCGCCCGGCCCGTTGGACAGGAACACCGCGTCCGGGTTGACCGCGAGCACGTCGTCGATGCTCGCGGTGGCCGGCAGCACGTGCGTTTTGATGCCGCGGGCGGCCATCCGGCGCGGGGTGTTGCGCTTGATGCCGAGATCGATCGCGGCCACCGTGAACCGCCGCTCCCCCTCGGCCTCGACCGCGTAGGCCCGTGCCGTTGTGACCTCACCGACCAGGTTCGCGCCCGCCATCGGCGGCTGGTCCAGCACCCTGGCCCGCAGCGACTCGACATCGGTGTCCACGCTGGACACGCCGACCCGCATCGCGCCCCGCTCCCGGAGGTGGCGGGTGAGGGCCCGGGTGTCGACGCCGCTGATTCCGACGACCCCCTGCCGGGCCAGCTCGTCGTCGAGCGAGCGCGTCGAGCGCCAGTTCGACGCGATCCGGGCCGGGTCGCGCACCACATACCCGGACACCCAGATCCGGTCGGACTCGTCGTCGGAGTCGTTCCAGCCGGTGTTGCCGATGTGCGGCGCGGTCTGCGCCACCACCTGCCGGTGGTACGACGGGTCCGTCAACGTCTCCTGGTAGCCGGTCATGCCGGTGGCGAAGACAGCCTCGCCGAAGGTCTCACCCTCGGCGCCGAACAGCTCGCCTTCGAACGCCCGGCCGTCTTCCAGCACCAGAATCGCCGCCGTCATCTCACAGCCTTTCCGTCCAGCACCGTGGCCTCGCCGGCCAGGAACGTTGCCACCACCGCGGCGGGCAGCTCCATGCCGGCGTACGGGGTGTTCTGGCTGCGGCTGGCCAGCGCGGTCGAGTCCACGGTCCAGCGGGCCGCCGGATCGACCAGAGCGAGGTTCGCGGGGGCGCCGGGCGCCGGGTCCCGACCGTGGTCGGACAGTCCCGCGATCCGCGCCGGCACGCGGCTCATCCGGTCGGCCACGCCGTCCCAGCCGATCCGCTCCAGCATCGTCTCCACCACGATCGACAGCGCGGTCTGCAGGCCGAGCATCCCGGGGCGCGCGTACCCCCACTCGCATTCCTTGTCCTCGACGGTGTGGGGAGCGTGGTCGGTGGCGACCACGTCGATCACCCCGTCGGCGAGGGCGTCGCGCAGGGCGGCTGTGTCCTCGCCGGTGCGCAGCGGCGGGTTCACCTTGAACACGGGGTCGTAGCTGCCGGGATGGGCGTCGCTCCCGCAGCCGACCTGCGCGTCGGTGAGCAGCAGGTGGTGCGGGGTGACTTCACTGGTGATTCGGCCGGTCACTCCGCTCGCGCGTAAGCGCGCTTTGGCCCAGCGCAGGATCTCCACGCTGCCGGCCGTGGACACGTGGCAGATGTGCAGCCGGCTGCCGACGTGGCCGGCGAGCAGCGCGTCCCGGGCGATGATCGCCTCCTCGGCCACGGCCGGCCAGCCGGTGAGGCCCAGCCGCGCCGACTCCCTGCCTTCGTGCATCTGGGCGCCGATCGTGAGCCGGGGCTCCTCCGCGTGCTGCGCGATCACGCCGTCGAACGCCTTGACGTACTCCAGAGCCCTCCGCATCAGCCTCGGGTCGGACACGCAGTGCCCGTCGTCGGAGAAGATCCGCACCTTCGCCGCCGAGGTCGCCATCGCGCCCAGCTCCGCGAGCTGCTCGCCTTTCAGGCCGATGCTCACCGCCCCGATCGGCTGCACCTCGACCAGCCCGGCCTGCTGCCCGAGCCGGTGCACCTGCTCGACCACGCCGGCGGTGTCGGCTGTCGGGTCGGTGTTCGCCATCGCGCAGACCGCGGTGTAGCCGCCGAGCGCGGCGGCGCGGCTGCCGGTCTCGACCGTCTCGGCGTCCTCCCGGCCCGGCTCCCGCAGGTGGGTGTGGAGGTCCAACAGGCCCGGCAGCGCGACCAGCCCGTCGGCGTCGACCACGGCGGCGCCGGCGGCGGACAGGCCGGCGCCCACCTCCGCGACCTTGCCGTCGCGGATCAGGATGTCGGCCGGCTCGCCGTCGACAATTCGCGCGCCTTTGATCAGGTAACTCACGTCAGACCTCCTCGGGGCGCGAGCCGCCCAGCATCAGATACAGCACGGCCATCCGCACGCTCACCCCGTTGCTGACCTGCTCGACGATCGTGGAGCGCGGCGAGTCGGCGACCTCGGGAGTGATCTCCATGCCCCGGTTCATCGGCCCCGGATGCATCACGATCGCGTGCTCGGGGAGCATCGCCATGCGCCGCGCGTCCATGCCGTAGCGGCGGGCGTGCTCCCGGGCGGACGGGAAGTACGAGTCGTTCATCCGCTCCCGCTGCACCCGCAGCATCATCACCACGTCGTGCTTGGGCAGCACGGCGTCGAAGTCGTAGGACACCTCGGCCGGCCACCCCTCGACGCCGACCGGGAGCAGCGTCGGCGGGCCGACCAGCGTGACGTTCGCGCCGAGCGTGTGCAGCAGCAGGACGTTGGAGCGGGCGACGCGGCTGTGCAGCACGTCGCCGACGACGGCCACGTTGAGCCCGTCCAGCCGCCCGAGCCGGTGGCGCATGGTGTACGCGTCCAGCAGCGCCTGGGTGGGGTGCTCGTGGGTGCCGTCGCCAGCGTTGAGCACGCTGCCGGAGACCCAGCGGGACAGCCGGTGCGGCGCGCCGGAGGCCGAGTGCCGGATCACCACGGCGTCGGCTCCCATGGCCTCCAGGGTCAGGGCGGTGTCTTTGAGGCTCTCGCCCTTGGAGACGCTGGAGCCCTTCGCGTTGAACGTGATCACGTCCGCCGACAGTCGCTTCGCGGCCGCCTCGAAGGAGATCCGGGTGCGGGTGGAGTCCTCGTAGAAGAGGTTCACCACGGTGCGGCCGCGCAGGGTCGGCAGCTTCTTGACCTCGCGGCCGGCCATCGCGGCGTCCATCTGGCCGGCGGTGTCCAGCACCAGGGTGGCGGTCTCGCGGTCCAGGTCCGCGGCGGAGAGCAGGTGCCTGATCATCGGGCCGCCGCTTCGCTCGCGGCGGCGCCGGGCTCCTTGGCCAGCAGCACCGCGTCGGTGTCGTCGATCTCCCGCAACAGCACCTTGACGCTCTCGGCCAATGCGGTGGGGAGGTTCTTTCCGACGTAGTCAGCGCGGATCGGAAGCTCCCGGTGCCCGCGGTCGACGAGCACAGCGAGCTGCACTTGACGGGGGCGGCCGATGTCGGCGAGCGCGTCCAGCGCGGCGCGCACGGTGCGTCCGGAGAAGAGGACGTCGTCGACCAGGATCACGCGCTTGCCGTCGATGCCTCCCGGCGGCACCTCGGTGGGGCCGATGGCCCGCGCGCCGCGGAGGCGGAGGTCGTCGCGGTAGAGGGTGATGTCGAGCGCT
This sequence comes from Micromonosporaceae bacterium, assembly GCA_009380105.1. Classification (GTDB taxonomy): domain Bacteria; phylum Actinomycetota; class Actinomycetes; order Mycobacteriales; family Micromonosporaceae; genus WHSM01. The sequence goes on along the minus strand of WHSM01000026.1, from coordinate 6,804 downwards.
CCGGCGGGCGCGTCGACCTCCTCGAAAGCGTGAATTCGGCGCGACAGCCGCGCCGCGAGCGGAGTGCCCCGGGTCGGGATGCCCAGCAGCACCGTGTCGGCGGCGCCGCGGGTCTTCTCCAGAATCTGGTGAGCGATCCGGTCGACGATCCGGGCGATGTCACCGCCGGTGAGAATCACCTGGCCGTTCGGCCCATCAACCGGGAAAACCTGCTGATTTCGGGCAGAATCTTGCGCGTGCTCGGTCATCCCGAACTCCTTCCCCGCCTCACGGGACGGGTCGTTAAAGGACATCGGACTACAGGCGGCGTCCGCCGCACAGCGGTATCACACTAACAAGCGCAGGGCGTGACGGCCGGGCTGACACGAGGTGCTCCGAGTCACGTCGTGGCCTCCTGGCCAGCGAATACGCCAGATCTTGCATAACGCGGCGGTAACCAGGACTTGACCCCGTGTGCGCATCCCCGTACCGTCACGCTCCGTAGCGACTGCTGGGGCACCGCCCTAGCTGTGACAGGGAGTTGTCCATATGCCGTCTGAGTACGCAAAAGCCCTCGGCGCCCGTCTGCGCGCAATCCGCCAGCAGCAGGGCCTGTCCCTTCAGGGTGTCGAGGAGAAGTCCGGTGGCAAGTGGAAAGCCGTCGTGGTCGGCTCGTACGAGCGTGGCGACCGCGCGGTGACCGTTGCCCGGCTCTCCGACCTGGCCGAGTTCTACCGGGTCCCGGTCGCAGAGCTGCTGCCCGAGGGTAGTGGCGTCCGGCAGGAGTCTGCCGGAAAGATCGTCCTCGATCTCGAGCAGCTTTACGAGCACACCGTCGACGAGTTGGCGCCGGTGGCCCGGTACGCCCGGGCGATCCAGCTTCAGCGCGGCGACTACAACGGCCGGGTGCTGTCCATCCGCGCAGACGACCTGCGCGCGTTGGCCATCGTCTACGACACCTCGCCGTCGGGCCTCGTCGAGCAACTCACCGAGTACGGAGTGCTGGTCACCGAATCCCCCCGCTCGCGGTTTCCTTCCTGACCGCGAGAAACCCACAGCACCCCGCGCACGGTTCGCGCAGACTCCCCTGGGCCCGCCACAACGAGGTGGCGACCCGGGGGAGTCTCAGGTTCGGGGCCGCAGGCGCCGGTTACGGCGTCGTCGGGCGTTCGCCGAGCCGCCCCAGCAGCCCGTTGACGAAGCGCGGCGAGTTGTCGGTGGACAGCGACTTGGCCAGCTCCACCGCCTCGCTGATCGCCACAGGCGTGTCGATGTCGTCGCGCCACAGCAGCTCGTACACCGCGACCCGCACGATGTTGCGGTCCACCGGCGGCATGCGGTCCAGCGTCCAGTCCATGGCGTGGCCGCTGATCAGCTCGTCGATCTGAGCCTGGTGCTCGACCACGCCCTCCACCAGGAGGGAGGTGTACTCCGAGATCGGCGGCTCGGCCCGCGTGATCCGGTCGCGCAGCACCTGCAGCGTGTCCGCGCCCCGCATGTCCGCTTCGTACAGGATGTCGACCGCGCGTTTGCGGGCCTTGCGCCGGGCCGGAACGATCGAACGACGCGGGGCGTCTGACACAGGCCGTCGCACCGGCCTATGCCCGGCTGATGTAGCGGCCGTCGCGGGTGTCGACCTTGATCTTCTCGCCGTTGTCGATGAACAGCGGCACCTGCACGCTGGCGCCGGTCTCCACGGTCGCCGGCTTCGTGCCGCCGCTGGAGCGGTCGCCCTGCAGGCCCGGCTCGGTGTAGGTCACTGCGAGCACCACGCTCGCCGGCAGCTCCACGTACAGCGCGGCGCCTTCGTGCACGCCGATCACGACCTCGGCCTCGGGCAGCAGGTACTTCGAGGCGTCTCCGACGGTCGCGGCCGGCACATTGATCTGGTCGTACGTGTCCAGATCCATGAAGACGTAGTCCTCGCCGTCGGCGTACAGGTACTGGAAGGTGCGCTTGTCGACGGTGGCCGTGGAGACCTTGACGCCGGCGTTGAAGGTCTTGTCGACCACCTTGCCGGAGAGCACGTTCTTCAACGTGGTGCGCACGAACGCCCCGCCCTTGCCAGGCTTGACATGCTGGAACTCGACGACACTCCAGAGCCCACCGTCAAGGTCGAGCACCATGCCGTTCTTCAGGTCGTTCGTGGTGGCCATGCGTGGCTACGTCTCTCTCATCTCGTCGATTGGGATGCGGCAAACCCGAAGGAGTCTACCGGTGAAACCGGCCACCGGCTCGCCCGGGCGCCGGGATCGCCCACGCCGCCAGGGCCGCCAGAAATCACGGCGGTCGCTCAGGTCGCCGCGGGCGCGCGGCGAGCGTCAGCGACGTGCCAGGTGCTGCAGGGCCAGGCGGTAGCCGTCGACGCCGAGGCCGACGATCACCCCGGTCGCCACGGCCGAGATGCGCGAGCGATGCCGGAACTCCTCGCGCGCGTGCATGTTGGAGATGTGCACCTCGATCAGCGGCGCCGCGAGTTGGGAGCAGGCGTCGCGCACCGCGACGGACGTGTGGGTCCACGCGGCGGCGTTGAGCACCACCGCGGCCCGCGAGTCGGCCGCCTCGTGCAGCCAGGCGAGCAGTTCGTGCTCCGCGTCGGTCTGGCGCACCTCAATGTCGAGGCCGAGCTCCTTGCCGGTGTTCTCGCAGAGCGCCACCAGCCCGGCGTACGACGTCGTGCCGTACACGTCCGGCTCGCGCGAGCCGAGTCGGCCCAGGTTCGGCCCGTTCAGCACCAGCACCTTCACACGCCCACCTCCTGGTACGCCGCCCGGAGCAGCTCCGGATCCGGATCTTCCAGAATGCCAGGTTTGCCGAGGCCGTCCAGCACCACGAACCGCAGCATCGCGCCGCGCGCCTTCTTGTCCACGCGCATCGCCGCGAGCAACTCGTCCCAGGCGCCGGCCCGGTAGCCGGTCGGCAACCCGAGCAGCCCCAGCACCCGCCGATGGCGCGCCGCAGCGTCCCCGTCGAGCCGCCCCGCCAGCCGGGACAGGGCGCCGGCGTACACCAGTCCGACCGACACCGCGTGACCGTGCCGCCACCGGTACGCCTCGGTCTTCTCGATCGCGTGGGCCAAGGTGTGCCCGTAGTTGAGCACCTCGCGCAGGGCCGACTCGCGCAGATCTGCGGTCACCACGTCGGCCTTGACCCGGATGGAGCGCTCGACCAGCTCCCGCAGCGCCGGCGAGCGCGGGTCGGCCGCGGCGGACGGATCGGCCTCGATCCGCTCCAGGATCGCCGGGTCGGCGATGAAGCCGCATTTGACCACCTCGGCCAGCCCCGCTGTCAACTCCTCCCCCGGCAGGTCGCGCAGCGTCCCGAGGTCGCACACCACCGCGACCGGCGGGTGGAAGGCGCCGACCAGGTTCTTGCCCGCGGCGGTGTTGACGCCGGTCTTGCCGCCCACCGCCGCGTCCACCATCCCCAGCACGTTGGTCGGGATCTGCAGCACCGGCGTGCCCCGCAGCCAGCACGCGGCGACGAAGCCGGCCAGGTCTGTGGCGGCGCCCCCGCCGACCCCGACGACCGCGTCGGACCGGGTGAAGCCGGCTCGCCCGAGCTCTTCCCAGCAGTGCTCGGCGACGGTCACCGTCTTCGCCTTCTCGGCGTCGGGAACGCCCATCAGCAGCGGCCGGATCCCCGCGCTGGCGAGGGCTTCGGCGACCTGGGCGGCGATCGCGCTGACCGGCGGCGCGTGGATCACCGCGGCCTGCGCCACCCCGTCGGGAAGCAGCTCCGGCACGCCGCCGAGCAACCCGTCGCCCACCAGCACCGGGCACGGCCGCTCGCCCCCCACCTGAATCCGCGTCGCGTCAGTCACGCTGTCTCCTCACCGAGCGCCTCCACGATCCGGTCGACAATCTCCTCGACGGCGCGCTCGTCCGTGGCCACCGTGAGGGCGGCGAGCCGCTCGTAGTGCGGCCGGCGCTGCTCCAACAAGTGCCGGAGCTGGGCGCGCGGATTCACCTGCAGCAGCGGCCGCCCGGCGCCGAGCCCGACCCGCTTGACCGCGGTCCCCACCTCGACGGACAGATAGACCACCCGTTGTCCCGACAGCCGTTCGGCCGTCGCGGGAGTCATGATCGCCCCACCGCCGAGGGACAGCACGCCGTCGTGCGCCTCGAGCGCCTTCGCGATCGCCTCGGCCTCCAACGCGCGGAAATGCTCCTCGCCGTCGTCGACGAAGATCTCCGGGATCGGCTTGCCGGCGAGGCGCTCGATGTCGGCGTCGCTGTCCCGGAACGTCGTGCCGAGCCGCGCGGCGAGGGCCGGGCCGACCGAGCTCTTGCCGGAGCCGGGGGGGCCGATCAACACGCACACCGGACCGCTCATGCCCCGCCTCGCTTCGCTCCGGCGCGGCATGAGGCACGACGGCGCTGTGCCAGCCGATTCGCTCGCTGACGCTCGCTCATGTGACGATCAGATTCTCCCGGTACGCCGCCGCGTTGCGCCGCAGCTCGGGCGCCGAGTCGCCGCCGAACTTCTCCAGCGCCGCGTCCGCGAGCACCAACGCGACCATCGCCTCGGCCACCACGGCCGCGGCGGGCACCGCGCAGACGTCCGAGCGCTGGTTGATCGCCTCGGCCGGCTCGCCGGTGACGACGTCGATCGTCGCCAGCGGGCGGGTCAGCGACGAGATCGGCTTCATCGCGGCGCGCACCCGCACCGGCTCCCCGGTGGTGATGCCGCCCTCCAGTCCGCCGGCCCGGTCGGTGGTCCGTCTCACCCCGTTGTCGGTCGGCACGATCTCGTCGTGCGCCGCCGAGCCGCGTGAGCGCGCCTGGGTGAACGCGTCGCCGATCTCCACGCCCTTGATCGCCTGGATCGACATCAGGGCCAGCGCCAGCCGGGCGTCGAGCTTGCGGTCCCACTGGACGTGACTGCCGAGCCCCGGAGGCACGCCGTACGCCAACACCTCGACCACGCCGCCGAGCGTGTCGGAGTCGGCCTTCGCCGCGTCCACTTCCTCGACCATGCGGGCGCCGGCGTCCGGGTCGGCGCACCGCAGTGGGTCGTCGTCAACGCGCTGGGCGTCCGCCGGCGTCGGCAGCGTGCCGGGCCTGGCCCGCACCGAGCCCAGCTCCACCACATGGGAGACGATCTCCACGCCGAGCGCCTGCCGGAGCAGCGACTTGGCGACCGTGCCGACGGCGACCCGGGCGGCGGTCTCGCGCGCGCTGGCCCGCTCCAGGATCGGGCGCGCGTCGGCATGGCCGTACTTCTGCATCCCGGCCAGGTCGGCGTGGCCGGGCCGGGGCCGCGTCAACGGGGCGTTGCGCGCCAGCCCTTCCAGCTCGGCCAGCGCCACCGGGTCGGCGGCCATGATCTTCTCCCACTTGGGCCACTCGGTGTTCCCGATCCGGATCGCCACCGGACTGCCGAGGCTCACCCCGTGGCGCAGCCCGCCGATGATCTCGACCTCGTCCTGCTCGAACTTCATCCGGGCGCCGCGGCCGTACCCCAGCCGGCGGCGCGTCAACTCCCGGGCAATCTCGGCGCTGGTCACCTCGATCCCGGCGGGCAGCCCTTCCAGGACCGCCACCAGCGCGGGACCGTGCGACTCACCTGCAGTCAGCCATCGCAGCACGGCCGTAGTCTGTCACGCTCCGTCGGCGATACGCAGACCAGCCTCACGCATGTCCCACCCAGCGACCGCCCGCGCCCTGTCACCAGGACAGGTAGACGGCGGCGAGGTCATCGCCGAACAGCACCGCCGTCAACGCGCCGGCCAGCATCGCCGGCCCGAACGGCACCTCGCTGCGCATCGACGCCCGACCCAGCAGCACCAGACCCAGGCTGGCCGCCGCGCCGAACACGAATCCCAGCGCCACCCCGAGCACCGCGGCGCTCCACGACAACCAGCCCAGCGCGAGGCCCAGCAGGCCGGCGAGTTTCACGTCCCCGAACCCCATGCCGCGCGGCGCGACCATCGCCAGCGCGCCGTGGAGCACCACCGCGACGGCGGCTGCCGCCGCGGCCCGCAACAGCGCGTCCCAGTCCGACGCCAGCAGGCTGGCCGTCGCCAGCATCGCCAACAGACCGGGGTACGACGGAAGCGTGATCACGTCCGGCAGCCGCCGGGTGTCGAGGTCGATCACGGCGAGCAGCAGTCCCACCAGGGCGAGCCCGATCAGCGCTGGCAGCAGATACCGGTCCCGGGGCTGCGGGGTCAGTCGAGCGCAGACGGCGCCGATCACCGCGGCAGCCGCGAGAGTGACCGCGGCCAGACGCCAGGCGTCTCGGCGTACCCCCGGAAATCGGCAGGCGGCGACGTGCAGCAACGGACCGACGGCGCCGCCCACGACGGCGCCGGCGAGCCCTGCCCCCGCGTTCATCCGGCTACCGGCGGGCCGCGGCTGCCAGCAGGGCCTCGCGCATCGCGTCCGTCGGCGCGGCGACACCGGTGAACAGCTCGAACTGACGCACCGCCTGGGCCAGCAGCAACTCCAGGCCGCCCACCACGACGCAGCCCGCCGCCTGCGCAGCGGCTGCAAGTGGGGTGGGCCACGGGTGGTAGAGCACGTCGAAGACGGTCAGGCCGGGCCGAGGCGTCAGCGACGCCGCGACAGTCTCCGCCGCGCCGCGCGGCAGCGTCGAGATCAGGAGGTCCGCCTCGGTCGCCTCGCCGACCCGGTCCCACGCGGCCCCACGCAGGGTCACGCCGAGCCGTTCCGACACCGGGGTCAGCTCGTCGAGCGCCTCACGCCGCCGCGCGTACACGACCACCTCCTCGGCGGCGAGTCGCGTCGCCGCGCCGAGCGCCGCCCGGGCGGTGCCGCCGGCGCCGAGCACCGCGGCGCTCCACGACAACCAGCCCAGCGC
>WHSM01000494.1 GCA_009380105.1 Micromonosporaceae bacterium | reverse complement strand
CTGGATCGGCCGCGCGTTGGGGACCACGTCCGCGACCCGTACCCCCGACATCTGTTCCCGGACCTGCTCCCGGTACCCGACAGAGTTGTACGCGCAGAACGGGATCAGCCGCCCGTCCGGGGTGATCTCCTCGACGCAGCACTTCATGAGCTGTTTGACGTTGAGCGTGTACGGATCCTGGAAGTCCTGGATCACGATCATGAACGCCCGGTCGGTGAGGTTGGCGATCGCGTCGGGTAGGTTCACGCCGCAGGCGTCGGCGCAGTCCAGGGCGTCCGCGGCCACCCGCAGCCGGTCCTCGGTGGCCTCAGGTCCCATGAACGCCGACGCCGACCACAGCTGCTCCAGCGCCTCCCGCACCGCGTAGTCCGGCACCACCCGGTTGGAGACGTAGTCCAGGTACTCCGACACGTCCAGCAGCCGGGGGATCGGCACGATCCCGAAGTCATCCGCGCCGGGCGTCCCCTCGGTCAGCAGGTACGTGATCGACCGGCAGGTCGGGAAGCAGCACGGCACCGGGAAGAAGTCGTCGGCCTGGAACCAGTTCGGTCGCTGCGCGGCGATGCCGTGGATGATGTCGGAGTTCGTCAGGCGGGTCAGCGGGTCGAACTCCACGTGCCGCCCGGAGTGGGTGACCGGCTGGAACGACACCGACCGCACGGCGGGGTGCGCGATGCCGTAGGAGATGATGTCGCCCAGCTCGTGATCGTTGAGGCCGCGCTCCACGGCCGCCACCAGTGTGACGGTGAGCCCTTCGGCCGCGCAGTTGTCCAGGGCCTTCCGCTTGATCTCGCGCAGGTCCCGGCCCCGGATCTCGCGGTGGGTGCGTTCTTCGAGCCCGTCGAACTGCAGATAGATGTTGACCGACCGCCCTGGCTTGTTGCGGCGGCCCAGCTCGGTGACGAACCACTTGTCCGACGCGAGCCGGATCCCATTGGTGTTCAGGTTGACGGACTTGATCGGCCGGGTCTGCGCCAGGTCGACGAACTCCAGGATCTGCTTGTGGATCGTGGGCTCGCCGCCGGAGAACATCACCACCTCCGGCTCGCCTTCCGCGGCTACGAACGCGTCCAGCATCCGCTCGCACTGCTCGGCGGTGATCGAGTAGCCGTCCGGTTGATGCCCGGAGTCGGCGAAGCAGATCGGGCAGTCCAGGTTGCACCCGGTGTTCACCTCGATGATCCCGAGGCAGGCGTGCTGCTTGTGCTCCGGGCACAGGCCGCAGTCCGACGGGCAGCCGTCCTTGACCTCGGTCTGGAACTGCAGCGGGATCGTGCCCGGCTTGTTGAACCGCGCCGAGTCCAGGTACATCTGCGCGTCGCCGTACACGAGAGCCTCGAACTCGCCGTGCTCTTTGCAGCGTTTGCGCAGGTAGACCTTGTCGTTCCGGATGTTCACCTGGGCGTCTGTCACGACCTTGCACACCGGGCAGATCGACTTCGTGTACTCCACGAAGACCTCGTCCCGGTCCCGCTTCGACGGCCGTGCGGTCATGCGCCCTCCTCGTGTCGGCTCGCGGAGGCCGAGCATGCCTGGGTGGCCGTCACCGATCCGTGATCGTGCTCACCGACACCTTCAATCAAGGTCGCGTAGCGCGTCCTCGATGCCCCTGTGGAAGGTGGGGTACGCGTAGATCATGTGCCGAAGCCGCTCGATCGGCACCTCGCCGTGCACCGCGACCGCCAGCCCGGCCACCACCTCGCCCCCGGTCGGCCCGGCCGACGTGGCGCCTACCAGGACGCCCCGGTCGGCGTCGGCGACCAGCTTGATCACCCCTTCGTTGCCGGCCTTGTGGATCCAGCCGCGCGCCGTCGAGGGCGCCTGCGCGACACCGACCCGCACCTTCACACCCGCGTCGCGGGCCTGGTCCTCGGTGAGCCCGACAGCCCCGACCTCCGGGTCGGTGAACGTGACTCTCGGCAGCGCCCGGTAGTCGGCCGGCGGGCCTTCCTGGCCGAGGATGTCGCGCACCGCGATCTGCGCCTGGTACATCGCGACGTGCGTGAACGCGCCCCGCCCCGTGATGTCGCCGACCGCCCACAGCTTCTCGCCGGCGCGCATCCGCTCGTCGACGGCCAACGCCTTCGCCGAAGGATCGAGTCCGACGCTGTCCACGCCCAGCTTGCCCAGGTCCACGCGGCGGCCCACCGAGACGAGCAGCCGCTCGCCGGTCAGCTCGTCGCCGTTGTCGAGGGTGAGCGCAAAGCCGTTGGCGTGACGGACGCTGACGGCCCGAGCGCCGGTGCGGATCGCGATGCCGTCCGCCTCCAGCGCGGCCTGGACCACCGCCGACGCCTCCGGCTCCTCGACCGGCAGCACCCGGTCGAGCGCCTCGATCACGGTCACCGCCACCCCGAACCGGGCGTACGCCTGCGCCAACTCCACCCCGATCGCGCCGCCGCCGAGCACGAGCAGCGACGCCGGCAGCTCCTTGGCCTCGACCGCTTCCCGGTTGGTCCAGTACGGAGTGTCCGCCAGCCCGTCGATCGGCGGGATCGCCGGCACCGTCCCGGCGCCGACCACCACGCCGGCCCGGGTCTCGAACTCCTGGTCCCCGACCGTCACCCGGCCCGGGCCGACCAACCGGGCCCAGCCGCGCACGAACCGGCCGCCCTTGCCCTCCAGCCGATCCACGGCCACCTGGTCGTTCCAGTCGTCGGTGGCCTCGTCCCGGATCCGGGCCGCGACCGGCGCCCAGTCCGGGGTCACGCTGGACGCCCCGGCCATGCCGGGGATCCGGCGCGCTTCGGCGAGCAGGTTCCCGGCGCGGATCATCATCTTGCTCGGAATGCAGCCCCAGTACGGGCACTCCCCACCGACCAGCTGGCCCTCGATCCCGACCACCGACAACCCCGCTTCGGCGAGTTTGCCGGCGACCTCCTCGCCCCCGACTCCCAGCCCGACGACGATCACGTCGACCTGCTCCGTCATG
>WHSM01000576.1 GCA_009380105.1 Micromonosporaceae bacterium | reverse complement strand
GAACCCTTGCCAAGGAGATCGGCGCCGAGGCAAAGGTGCTCGATCCCATCGAGGGGCTCAACGCCGACAGCGATGACGACTACCTTTCAGTCATGCGCGCCAACCTGAAAGCGCTCCGCTCCGCGCTGGGCTGCTCATGACGGCGCCGGAGGCCTGCTCATGACCGTGCTGGAGGTCGTCGACGGGGTGGTCGCCTACGGCGGCGGCCGCCCCGCGCTCGATCGTGTCACGCTGCGGGTGCGGCGCGGCGAGACGGTGGCGATCCTCGGCGCCAACGGCTCCGGCAAGTCGACCCTGGTGCGGGCCGCGCTCGGCCTGGTCCCCCTGACGTCCGGGCGGGTGGAGCTGTTCGGCTCCCCGCTGCGCCGTTTCCGGGCCTGGAAGCAGATCGGGTACGTCCCACAGCGGCTCGGCGCCGGAAGCGGCGTGCCCGCCACCGTGCGGGAGGTGGTGGCCTCGGGGCGGCTGGCCCGGCGTCGCCTGTTCGGGCCCCAGAGCGCCGTCGACCGCCGCGCCGTCGACGCCGCGATCGCGGCCGTGGGCCTCTCCGACCGCACCGGCGACGCCGTGCACGTGCTGTCCGGGGGGCAGCAGCAGCGCACCTTGATCGCCCGTGCCCTGGCCGCCGAGCCGGAGCTGCTCGTGCTGGACGAGCCCACCGCGGGTGTGGACGCCGTGAGCCAGCGGACCTTCGCCGACGCGCTGGGCCGGTTCGCCGACGACGGCGGCACGGTGATCCTGGTCGCGCACGAACTGGGGCCGCTGGAGCCGCTCGTCAACCGCGCGGTGGTGCTCCACCACGGCGAGATCGCGCACGACGGAGCCGTGCCCGCCCCGGTCGGCAACCACGCCCGGCCAGGTCACGAGCACGTGCACCCGCACGCGCGGGCCGAGGAGTCCCGCTGGTCTCCCCCCGGCGAGGCCACCTGGAGCCGCGAGTCATGAGCAGCCTTTTCGGGTACGAGTTCCTGCGCAACGCCCTGATCGGCGCGTTGGTCATCGGCCTGATCGCGCCGGCCGTGGGCATCTACCTGGTGCAGCGGCGGATGTCCCTGATCGGGGACGGGATCGGCCACGTCGCGCTGACCGGCGTGGCGGTCGGCTTTCTCACCGGCACGTCACCGGTGCTCACCGCCGTGATCGTCGCGGCCGCCGGGGCGATCACGATCGAGCTGCTCCGCGAGCACGGGCGGCTCTCCGGCGACATCGCGCTGGCGCTGCTGTTCTACGGAGGCATCGCGGGCGGCGTGCTGCTCGTGGGGCTGGCCGGCGACAAGAGCAACGCGAACCTGCTGTCGTACCTCTTCGGATCTCTGCTCACCACATCCCAGAGCGACCTGGCGGTGATCGGGGTGCTGTCGGCGGCCGTGCTGCTGGTGACCGTCGGCGCGCGGCCGTGGCTGTTCGCGGTCTGCCAGGACGAGGAGTACGCCAAGGTCGCGGGCCTGCCGGTGCGGCTGCTCAACATGACGCTCGCCCTCACCGCGGCCGTGACGATCACGGTGGCGATGCGCGCCGTCGGGCTGCTGCTGGTCAGCGCGCTCATGGTGGTGCCGGTCGCCACCGCGCAGCAGGTCGCGCGCGGGTTCGCCGCCACGATGTTCGGGGCGATGGCCATCGGCGTCGCCGCCGCCGGCTCCGGCGTGTACGTCTCGTTCGCGCTGAACGTCGCGCCCGGCGCCGCGATCGTGGTCGTCGCGCTGGCAGTGTTCGTGATCGTCGCCGCGGCCGCCGCCGTGACGAACCGGCTCCACGCGCCCCGCGCGGCAGGCGCGCCCGCTTCCCCAGAGCCGCCTGACGTCGCGCTCGCCGAGGGCAGGTCCGAGCCGTGAGGGCAACCCCGGTTCACCGCATGGCACGCTACGGTTTGACCATGACCATGACCGGACCGAGACCGCAGCCGTCCGGGCAGCCTGCCGCGCAGCCGTCGCCGCCGGCTGCCACGCCTCCGTCAGCGCACAAGACGTACGAAGGCGCCGGCGAGTTGCTGCGGGCGCTCGCCGCGCCGCTGCGCATCGCCATCGTCACCGAGCTCGGCGACGGTCCGCGATGCGTGCACGAGCTGGTCGACGCG
>WHSM01000544.1 GCA_009380105.1 Micromonosporaceae bacterium | reverse complement strand
TCACCGGAGGGCACCTCCAGCCCGCTCGGCGGCGGCTCCTGAGAGGCGTCCACGAGCGCGAGAACCGACCCGAGCAGCGCGGGCAGGTTCGGCAGCATCGCAACGGGATCCTGCTCTGCGAGCCTCTCGACGAGCTGAGCTGCCTCACTGCGGGCCCGATCGCCCCAATCACCCCCGAGACGCGCCATGGCGAGCTCGAACAGCGTTGCGGCGACATCCGCCCGGCGACCGGGTTCCGGCGTCGGGTCCCCTGGCTCTCGCCAACGGGGCTCAGGTGCGATCATGTCCGCCACTCGCCACAGCACGTGTAGAAGCCGCTGCCGCAACTCCTCGTCGCCGCGCTGCCCGGCACTCTCCAACGCCTCTACGACGTCGCCGACGCCGAGCACGAGCTAAACGGCCAGGGTGCGCTCAATCGCCGGCCGCGCCGGATCGTTGTAGTCGTCGTACGGTGGCGCCGCCAGGTCCAGGACCAGGGCGTCGACCAGTCCCGCCGCCAGATCAGGATGCGTGGCGGCCAACGCGCGGACTGCGCCAGCGGCGGCCGCCCGATCCAACGCGGGAACCATCCGCGGCCTCGGCGCCGGCGACGGCAGCAGGGACGATCCTGCGAACGGGGCTGGCAACATCTCCCGCAGCACACGCACCACCACCTCCGGCGCGAGGTCTGCGACCGCTTGCAGACCCGTCGGGTCGTTCGCCTGATTCGGCCGAGACCGGCCGAACCGGTCCAGGACCGGCTCGCCCGCCAGGCGCACCAGGGCAGCGCACACAGGCTTATCAACAAGGCTCACGGGAACGTGCCCGGCCAGATCGGCGATGCACCGGCCCGCCCACACCGCTGGCCCGCGGCGCAGCGCTGCGACCGCCGCCCGTGCCACGTCTGCCGCGAACTCCTGGCGCGACAGCGCCAGCCGCCGCAGCGGGTCGAGCAACTCATCGGCTCCGCCCACCGTCTCGACAAGCTGCGCCGCGGCTGTCACCACCTCGGGCGTGAACACCTGCGGCGCGCGGTCGGCGAGCGCGGCGAGTCTCGCTCGTGCGGCCTCCCGATCGTCCGCGTTGGCAGGCAGGCCGGGATCTGCGTCGAGAACGCCGATGTCAGCCAAGGCTCCCGCCATCGCTTCGCCACTGCGCGCCCATGCGCGCGCCGCTGCTCATCCCGAGCCGCCCACTGCGCCCGAGCGTGCGCAAGTCGATCGTCCTCGCGCGCCCGGGCTGCGGCCGCCTCTGCCTCCTCGGCTTCCACCATCGTCGCTAGGTTCGGCACCTCGCCTGTCGGGCGCCGCAGCGCGCATCCGACGCAGTGCTCCCGGTAGAAGTCAGTGGCGATCCACCGAAGGTTCATGGCCATGCTGCCGTGCGCGACCGGGCACCTGACTTGACGCATGTCGATCGGAAGCCCGGTCGCCGCCTCCGCCAGTCCGCGGCCGCCAGAGGGAACGAACTCCATGTTCAGGCAATGCCGGCGTGCGAGATCCGCTGTGTGCTGGTTGTTCTTGCCCAACTCCACGGCGCGGTGCCATTCACGCTCGACCGATCCGCTCACCAAACCATCATGGAGGCAGCCACCGACAGTCGCGGCAAGAACGCCCTGGCGTAGTGCTCACTCCAGCGACCACATGGTGCCGGGCAGCAGGTGCCGAGCGTGACAGAGGAGCGAACGTGCCGGCGAAGGCGCGCAGTCGCAATACTGCTCTGCATGGCCGCAAAGCGAACGACAGACGCCGGAACGGCGGACCAGCCACGCGACCCAGACCTGTGGGAGCTGACACTGGCAGCCGTGCGCGGTGCCGAAGCAGCCGCCGACGCCTACCTCGAACGTGACGTGTGGCGTCCCCGTGTCCATCTGCCGACGGTGAGCACCATCGACAGCGGCTGGCCGAACATCAGCTGATTGCAGGTGTTCCCACCCGACACCGCTCCCGTGGACCACTCCGCGCTGTTCGGCCCGAAGCGCGACCAGCTCAAACCGATCGCCTTCACGGACGTGGAAGAGCTCACCGCGCTGCTCGCCTACGTCCGCGGCCGCGAGGACCTGCGGGCGCGACTCTCACCGGATGCGAAACCCGGCCGCGACGACCTGGTCGACAGGATGATCGAGTTCGAAGCGACCGACCTGCCGCTCTCCATCCTCGACCGCGCACGGGCGACAGGCACGAACACGGACGGCGAATTGCTCCGCCTCTACCTCGAGCGCGAGCGCGCGTGGCTTCTCGACCCGCTACCCGTCGACTACGTCATCCCGCTCGCGCTCACCGCGCTGGACCTCGACGAGCCGCTCATCATCGACAAGACAACGAAAATTGAGCCGCTCGATGAGGCCACCCAAGCCGCTCGCGCGCCGAGCCCGCCCACAATCAGCAGCGTCCCTGAGACAGTCGTCGGCGCCGCGAC
>WHSM01000406.1 GCA_009380105.1 Micromonosporaceae bacterium | reverse complement strand
GTCTTCGGCAGCGCTGGCACCACGTCGACCTGCTTGAACGCCGCCACCGCGCCCACCTGGTCCCGCACCGCCTGAATCAGCTCGGCGCGCAACTGATCCTCGTCCACGGAAGCCCCGGCCTTGAGCACCACGAAACCCCGTGGCGCCTGGCCCTTCAGCCCGTCGTGCACCCCGATCACCGCGCACTCCGCGACCGCCGGATGACCCGCGATCACCGCCTCCATCGAGCCCGTGGACAGCCGGTGGCCGGCCACGTTGATCACGTCGTCGGTGCGGCCCATCACGAACACGTACCCGTCCGCGTCGACGTACCCGCCGTCGCCGGTCAGGTAGTAGCCGTCGTGCGCCGACAGGTACGAGCGCACGTACCGCTCGTCGTCGCCCCACAGCGTCGGCAACGTGCCCGGCGGCAACGGCAACTTCACGCAGATGGCGCCCTCCTCGCCCGGCGAGGCCTCCCCGCCGGACGGGTCGAGGACCCGCACGTCGTACCCGGGCGCCGGCACGGTCGGCGACCCGGGCTTGACCGGCATCGGCTCCAGGCCCATCAGGTTCGCGACGATCGCCCAGCCGGTCTCGGTCTGCCACCAGTGGTCGATGACGGGGATGCCCAGATGGGAGGCGGCCCAGTGGTACGTGTCCGGGTCGAGCCGCTCCCCCGCCAGGAACAGATAGCGGAGCGAGGAGATGTCGTGCTTGGACAGGTGCGACGCCGACGGATCCTCCTTCTTGATCGCGCGAAACGCTGTCGGCGCGGTGAACAGGCACGTCACCCGGTGCTCGGCGACCACCCGCCAGAACGCCCCGGCGTCCGGGGTGCCGACCGGCTTGCCCTCGTACAGCACGGTGGTCGCGCCGAGCAGCAACGGGCCGTAGACGATGTAGGAGTGCCCGACCACCCAGCCGACGTCGGAGGCCGCCCAGTAGACGTCGCCGGGCCGCACGTCGTACACGTGGCGCATGCTCCACAACAACGCGACGGCGTGCCCGCCGTTGTCGCGGACGATGCCTTTCGGCCTGCCGGTGGTGCCGGAGGTGTAGAGGACGTAGAGCGGATCTGTCGCCGCGACCGGGACCGGGTCGACCGGCTCAGCCGCGGCCGCCGCCTCACGCCAGTCGAGATCCCGGCCGGGCGTCAGCGCGGCCCGCGCCTGGTCCCGCTGCAGGATCACGCACCGCTTCGGCGTGTGCCCGGCCAACTCCAGCGCCTGGTCGAGCATCGGCTGGTACGCCACGATCCGCGACGGCTCGATCCCGCAGGAGGCGGCGAGCACCACGACCGGCCGGGCGTCGTCGATCCGCGCCGCCAACTCGGCGGGCGCGAAGCCGCCGAAGACCACCGAGTGCACGGCTCCCAGCCGCGCGCACGCGAGCATGCCGATCACGGCCTCCGGGACCATCGGCATGTAGATCACGACCCGGTCGCCTTTCCCGACCCCGAGCCGACGCAGCGCCCCGGCGAACCGCGCCACCTCGTCCCGCAGCTCCCGGTAGGTGTAGGTCCGCTGCGAGTCCGTGACGGGACTGTCGTAGATCAGCGCCGGTTGGTCGCCGCGGCCCGACTCGACGTGCCGATCGAGCGCGTTGGCGCAGGTGTTCAGCTCGCCGCCGGCGAACCACCGGTAGAACGGCGGACTGCTCGCGTCCAGCACGCGCTGCGGCTGGCGGATCCAGTCGACCGCCGCCGCGGCCTCGCCCCAGAAGCCTTCCGGGTCGGCGATGCTGCGTTCAAACGTCGATCGGTAGTCGCCCACGACCCCTCCTTCGACACGGCGCCGCGCGTCACGTGCCCCCGATCGCGCATGCTCCTCCATCGTCATCGTGGAACCCGCAGCCGTAAACCGGAGAGCCCGGATCGGCGAGCGGTCCCCCGGGTGCGACGAACGGCAGCGACGTACGCCCGCAGGTTCGCGCGCACTCGCCCCTCCCGCCGCGCCGCCTGGAGAGATAGCGTCGGAGGTAGGCGCACCTGGAGGTGACCGTCAATGGCTCGGCATCGGGTTCTGTTGATACGCGAATGGGACACGCAGTCCGGGGGTTCGGGCTGCTGCGGCCGGATCACCAGCAGCGGCTTGGAGCTGCTGCACGAGTCGTGCGACGACCCGTTCGAGCGCAACCGGGTTGACATGGACCGGATGGGCGCGGTGTACCGGGCGCTGCGGGAGCGGTTCAGCGAGGACGAGGTGGAGCTCATCGTCGTGGATCCCCGGAACACGGTGTGGCTGTTGCCGGCGGTGTGGCGCGACGCCCGGCGACGCGGCCTGCCGGCCCGCGAGGCGCTGCGTAACCTCAACGCCGCGACCACGGCGTGCGCGGTGGTCTGCGACGGCAAGGTGCTCACCACCGACGCGACCCCGCAGGAGGCGGTCGAAGCGGTCGAGACGGACCTCGGCGCCCAACCCGCTCGCTGACCTCTCCCAAGATCAGCGCGGACGCCGCTTGGGTTACTCCGCTTCGGCGGATGCCGGCGCCTCCGGGGGCGTGGCTGTCGCTCCCGACACCGTGGCGATGTGCCGGTCGTACGCCTTCTGTCTCTCCGCGTGCGTCGGCCAGAGGTTGATCTTGCAGCCGTACAGGTTGATGGACTGCTGCATCATCACCGGCGCGGCGGCGCCGCTGCCCGGGCAACCCGAGTGGGGCAGCCCCATCCAGTGCCCGACCTCGTGGTTGAAGATGTACTGCCGGTACTCCTTGATCGGACGCGGGGACCACGTGACCGTGCCGTTGTTCCAACGCCGAATGTTGACGTAGACGTTCTTGCCGACCCGGCAGCTCCATTCCTCGTCGCAGATCGGGTCGGCCTTGGCGACCTCTTCCCCGGTGGCGAGCCACAGGTTCATGTCGGCCGTGCCGGTGTAGATCCGGGAGAAACGGATGTGCCGGCCCAGCGACCAGCCGCGCTGGTCGTTGAGGGTCTCCCGCGCCAAGTCGGCGAACCGCTGCAGCGAGCTGTTGACACTGCCTTTGACCCCGACTTTGTACGTGTAGTGGCGCACCGGCTGCGACAGCGACTGCGCCGCCCCGCCCCAGGTGAGGAAGAAATCGTCGCTCTGCCCGTACGGGAACGTCGTGTCGGCCGGGCCGCCGGAGTGCGAGTTGCGCAGCAGCCAGTCAGTTCCCCGCACCACGCCGATCTGGTCGGCGCTGGCGCCGTCCTGCCAACGGCCGGCGCCGAACGTGAACGACACGCCGCGTCCGCCGCCGGCCACCGCCTGGTTCACCAACAGCCAGCCGCCGTTGCGGCGCAGGCCCGGCAGGTCGGCCAGGCTGGCGTCGGCGATGCCGTTCCAGTCGCCGGCCACCGGCGTGTCGGTCGGTCGCCCGAACCGCAGCATCCGGTCCGTGGCGCCGTCGCGGTTGTCGTCGAAGAGCCACAGCCCGTCGCGGAACACCCCCAGGCCGTCGTCACCGTCGCCGTCCCAGTCGCCGACCACGGGGATGTCGCCGGGACGGCCGAACTCGACCGTGGTCTCGACCGACCCGCCCCAGACCTTGTTCCGCAGCATCCACGTGCCGTTGCGGAACAGCCCCGGGGTCGCTTTCCCGTCGCCGTCCCAGTCGCCGAACAGCGGGTGGTCGGTCGGCAGGCCGAACCGGAAAGAGGTCTCCGGCGCCCCGGCCGTCAGCGACGCCCGCAGATACCAGTCGTTGCCCCGCACCACCGCCGGAGCGCTCGGCTGCTGCGCCAGCGCCATCACCCGCGCGTACGCCGACGCCGCCACCCCGGAGGTGGCTGCCAACGACGCCATCGCGACCGCCGCGACGGTCACCAGCGCGACCCGCCTGCGCCGCAGCACCGCGCGAAACGCCCGCCTCATTGCACCGTCACGCAGTCACCGGCGGTGGTGACCTTCATCAGGGTGTCGGTGTGCAGTGACTCCCACCGCCAGCACTTGGACGTCGTCGCCGTCACCGTCGTGTACAGCTTCCCGCCGCTGGTGGTGGTGACGGTCTTCACGTCGCTGTACGCGCCGCCGCTCTTCGCACGCGACTGCAACTTC
>WHSM01000086.1 GCA_009380105.1 Micromonosporaceae bacterium | reverse complement strand
GGCGGGCGCGTTACCGTACGGCGTGCTGTTTCGCGCGTGGGAGACGGACGCGGCAGCCGATGAGCCTGCCCGGGTCGACGGCGCCACGCTCGCCGCCGACGCCGGCCTCGGCGGCGTCGCCCAGCTCGCCGACCAGTGGGTGGTGTCCCGCCATTCGTTGGTGCGCCAGGTGCTCGCCGACCCCGAGACGTTCCGCCCGGACAACGCGCTCGACGCGGTGACGCCGTTGCCGGCCGGGCCGCTTCAGACCCTGGTCCGGCACGGGTTCCGGCTGCCTCCGACGTTGGCGAACAACGGGGGTCGCGGCGGCACCTCGCGTTCGGGGCCGGGGCGCACCGGTGCCTGGGCGCGCAGCTGTCCCGGATGGAGGCGTCGGTGGTGGTCGCCGAGCTGGCGCCGCTGCTGCGCCGATGCCGGGTGGAGCGGGCGCCGCAGTCCCCCGACAACCTGTCGTTCCGGATGCCGGACACGCTCGTGGTCAGCGAGGATCGGCGGTGAGCCAGCCGGCCGCCGCGCGCCGGAAGTCGGCAGGCTCCATCGCTCCCGCGCCTTCCGGCACGCGCCCGATCACCTCGGCGATCGCCCCGAGGTCGGCCAGGTTGGCGCCGTGCACGAGCTCGGGCCGGCTCGGCCACGCCCCGATCACCACGCCGTGAGCCGTCAGTGCGCGGGCGCGCAGCGCCTCCATGGTCAGCGCCGTGTGGTTCAGCGTGCCGAGGCCGGCCCGCGCCACCACCACGACCGGCGCCTCGACGGCGGACGCCAGGTCCGCCACGGTCCAGGGTCGTCCGCCGGCGGAGACGCCCAGCTGCACCAGCAGGCCGCCGGCGCCCTCGATCAGCACCAGGTCGTGGTCGGCGCTCAGGTCGCGCGCCGCCGCGACGGCGTGGTCCAGGCCGAGGGGAGCCAGCTCGGCGACCCGCGCGGCGGCCAGTGGCGCCAACGGATCCGGATAGCGGGCCAGGGTCTTCACGGTCGCGGGCGCGGCCAGCCGCGCTACGGTCCCGGCGTCGTCGTCCCCGCCGGTCTGCGCCGGCTTGAGCACAGCCACCCGCACCCCGGTGGCGGTAGCGGCAGCCGCGATAGCGGCGGTGACGATCGTCTTACCAACCCCGGTGTCAGTCCCGCTGACGACGACCGCCCCCCGCCACCCGGCCACCCCGTGCCGGCCAAGCACGCCCCCCGCCCCCGGCCGCCGCTCCGACTCGCGGTGATCATGAACTCGACGGCGCGACACGCCGAGCCCCGCGCTGCCCAGGTCATGATCATCGGGAGGGGAAGGGGTCACGGCGCTGCCTTCGTGATCACCGACAGGGCGTGGTCGAAGTCGTCGCGGGGGATGCCGGCGTTGACGGTGAGCCGGAGCCGAGAGCGGGTGTCCGGGGTCGACGGGGGGCGGAAGCAGCCCACCGCCACCCCGTGCGACGCGCACTCGGCGGCCCAGGCGACCGCCTCCTGCGGGCCCGGCGCCGTCACCGAGATCACCCCGCCGGCCGGCTCCGAGACCTCGAACCCCGCGCCCCGCAGCACCTCAACCGCGTGCGCGGCGCGGTCCGCCAGCTCGGCGCGCAGCCCGTCGCCGTCCCGCAGCAGCGTCAGGGCCGCCCGCGCCCCAGCGACCACGGCAGGCGGCGGCGCGGTGTCGTAGATGAACGTCCGGCCGGTGTCGACCAGATGCGTGATGAGCGGCTCCGGCCCCGCGATCACCCCGCCCGCGGCGCCGACCGACTTGGACAGCGTCGCGGTCACGACCAGGTTCTCCGCGCCCGCCAGACCGGCCGCCGCGACCCCGCCGCCGCCGGACGGGCCGAGCACACCGAGCGCGTGCGCGTCGTCGACGAGGAGGATCGCGTCGTGCGCCAGGCACGCCTCGTGCAGCTCGGCGAGCGGCGCCAGGTCGCCGTCCACGGAGAAGATCGACTCGGTCACCACGATGGCGGGCCGCCCGGCCGCCCCCGCCAGCGCCGAGCGCACCGCCGGGACCGACGCGTGCGGGGTCACCACGACCTCCGCGCGGGAGATCCGGCAGCCGTCGATCAGCGACGCGTGGGCGTGGGCGTCGCTCACGATCCGGGCACGCGGACCGACCAGCGCCCGGATCGCGCCCAGGTTGGCCAGATAGCCGGAGGAGTACACCAGCGCCGCGGGCTGCCCGATGAGGTCGGCCAGCTCCCGTTCGAGCGCCGCGTGCGCGTCCGTGGAACCCCGCACCAGCCGGGAGCCGGTCGCGCCGAGACCGTAGCCACGCAGCGCCTCGGCAGCCGCCGCGAGCACAGTCGGGTGCCGCGAGAGCCCCAGGTAGTCGTTGCCGGCCAGGTCGATCACCGCGTCCCCGGCGGAGCGGGGCCGCAGCGTGCGTGTGAGCCCGGCGCGCGCCCGCAGCGCGGCCCGGTGTCGCAGCCCGGCCAGCCAGTCGCCGCCCATCGCACCCCCTTCTGTGTTCCTCGCTCGGCTCCGCGCTCGCTCCGCTCCGCGCTCGCTGGCGCTCGCTGCGATGCTCACTCGCTGTCGCCTCGGCCGTGGTCACCTTCACTCCGCCGGCCAGAGACTACCCAGAGTGTCCTCTTGTAGGGTCAGCACAACCTCGTACCCCCCATCAGGAGGCATTCGTGGGCGACATCCTCAGCCGGGCCCGGCAGCAGGTGCTGGAGGAAGGACGCGGGCTGGACGAAGCCGGCGTGCTGGAGGTGCTCCGGCTGCCCGACGAGTCACTGGAGGAGCTGCTCGCGCTCGCCCACGAGGTGCGGATGCGCTGGTGCGGGCCGGACGTCGAGGTCGAGGGCATCGTGTCGCTGAAGACCGGCGGCTGCCCGGAGGACTGCCATTTCTGCTCCCAGTCCGGACTGTTCTCCTCCCCGGTGCGCGGCGTCTGGCTGAACATCCCCGAGCTGGTCGAGGCGGCCAAACAGACCGCGTTGACCGGAGCGACCGAGTTCTGCATCGTGGCGGCGGTGCGCGGCCCGGACGAGCGGATGATGAAGCAGATGCGCGAGGGCGTGGCCGCGATCAGGGAGGCCGTGGAGATCAACGTCGCCGCCTCGATCGGCATGCTCACCCAGGAGCAGGTCGACGACCTGGTCGACATGGGCGTGCACCGCTACAACCACAACCTGGAGACCTGCCGGTCGCACTTCCCGAAGATCGTCACCACGCACTCCTGGGAGGAGCGCCGGGACACCCTGCGGATGGTGCGCGAGTCCGGCATGGAGGTGTGCTGTGGCGGCATCCTGGGCCTGGGGGAGACGCTGGAGCAGCGGGCCGAGTTCGCGGCGCAGCTCGCGGAGCTGGATCCCCACGAGGTGCCGCTGAACTTCCTCAACCCGCGCCCCGGCACCCCGCTTGGCGACCTGCCGCTGGTCGAGCCGCGCGACGCATTGCGTGCGATCGCGGCGTTCCGCCTGGCGTTGCCGCGGACCATCCTGCGCTACGCCGGCGGCCGCGAGATCACCCTCGGTGACCTGGGCACCAGGGACGGCCTGCTCGGCGGCGTCAACGCGGTGATCGTCGGCAACTACCTGACCACGCTGGGCCGCCGGGCGAGCGCCGACCTGGAGCTCCTACGAGAGCTCAGGATGCCGGTCAAAGCGCTCAACGCCACGCTGTAGCGGGTCCGTTGTGCAACCGCTCTGGTGCGACCGCTGCGGCGAGTCGTTGACACAAGATCATTCCGGGTGTACGGGAGCCCGCGAACTCGAGCCACCGCGGTACTGCCCGCACTGCCGGCGCCGCATGAAGGTCCAGGTGCTGCCGGCAGGCTGGCACGCCACCTGCGTAGAGCACGGCACAATCACCCGCTGACCCCCACCCGTCAGCTCACCAGCCGGGCGCACACGACCACCAGGATGATGATCATCACTGCGCCCGCCAGCAGGGCCACCCCGTACGTGAAGGTCTGCGCCTCGCGCTCTTCGGCCTCGATGGCGGCGATGTCCTGCTCGGGCAGCGTGCGCGCCGGCAGCGGCTCGACCACCGTCGGGGTGCGCCAGCCGCTCGGAGGCGGCGCGCTGCGCGGCGGACCCGGGTAGACCGGCTCCGGCGTGGCCTCGTCCGGCGGGCTGGCCCGGGCCGGCTCGGCGCCCTCCGGCGGGCGACGCCAGTACGCCTCCGCATCGCCGCCCTGGCCCTGGCTTCCGGAGTGCGGGCGCTGGCCGCGGCTCGGCTGCCCGCCAGAGCCGTGGCTGGGACGGCCGGCGCTGCCATGGCCGGGGTGCGAAGAGGTCACGGGGCGACGTTACCAACCGGGCGCAGCACGACGAGGAGGCCGGCCGCCGCGAGACACGCGACCGCGGCGGCGACCGTCACGGTGGTGTAACCGGCGGCGGCGGCGAGCGCCGCGGTGCCGAGTGGGGCGGCGGCTTTGGCGACGGTGGCAGGTGTGGCGAGGGCCCCGGCGACGGTCGCGTAGCGGTGGGAGCCGTACCGCTCGGCGAGGATCGTGGCACGGGCGATCGTGGCGACGCCGAAGCCGAGCCCGAAGCCGGCGACGCAGCCGATCGCACCTGTGGTGGAGCGGCCCACCAGGGGCAGCGCGCCGATCGCGGCCGCCTGGAGCGCGAACACCACGGCAGTGACCACGGTGAGAGGCAGTTGCCGGGCCAGCCCGGTGTAGAGGACCCGGCCGGTCACCGAGAGCACGCCGAGCAGGCCGGCCACCGTGGCGGCGAGCGCGGGCGGGTGCCCCAGCGTCACCAGGTACGACACCAGATGCACGCCAATGGTCGCCACCGCTGCGCCCTGGAGCACGAAGCCCATGGTGAGCAGCCAGAACCCGGGGTCTCGGAACGCGAGTCCCGCTCCGGCGCCGGAACGGCGCGACCTGGGAGCGTCGTCAGCGCCGGATGGACCGGTGTGTCGGAGGGCGAGCGCGTGGAGCGGAATCGCCGTCGCGGCGTAAGTCACCGCGAGTGTCAGCACGGCGCCGCGCCAGCCGTGCCGGTCGACCAGCACCCCGGTGAGCGGGAAGAAGACGCTGCTGGCGAACCCGGCCACGAGCGTCACCGCGAGCAGGGCGTTGGCGCGGCGAGCCGGGTCGAGCACCGCGACCAGGATCGCGAACGCCGGCTGGTACAGCACCATCGCGGAGGCGACGCCGATCGCGACGAACACGGCGTACAACTGCGAGACGGTCACGACCTGGGACCAGGCGACCAGGGCCACGGCGCCGAGGATCGACCCGGCCGTCATCAGCCCGTGGCCGCCGCGCCGGTCCAGCCAGCGGCCCACCGGGATCGCCGCAGCGGCAGTGACCAGCACGGCAGCCGTCAGCGCGCCGGTGACAGCGGTGACGGATACGCCGAGATCCTCGGAGATCGGGCGCAGCACCACAGCGAAGGCGTAGTAGAGCACGCCGTACCCGACCGTCTGGGTCACGGCGAGGGCGGCGACCAGGCCGCGCCGAGCCGGCGTGCCCGGTCGCCGCCCTCGCCGAGCTGCTGGGCCTCCGCTCCACGTCGAAGCGGCGGCCTTCATCCGCAGCAGCGGCCCTGGGCCGGCGCGTTGTCCACGACCGGCAGGACGCGCAGTCCGCCGCTCAACCCCGTGCCGAGACCCCGTCCCGAGTACGCCAGGTCAGAGGAGCAGACCCCGGTCTCGGGCAGCTCCAGCCGCACGTCACGCGCGGCGTCCCAGTCGCCGGCGATCGCGGCGACCACCGAGCGGACCTGCTCGTACCCGGTCGCTAGCAGGAACGTCGGCGCTCGGCCGTACGACTTCATCCCGACGGCGTAGTAGCCGGGGTCCGGGTGGGTCAGCTCGTCCACGCCGTGCGGCGGCACGGTGCCGCAGGAGTGTTGGTTGGGGTCGATCAACGGGGCCAGAGCGCGGGTCGCGCCCAGGATCGGATCGAGGTCCAGCCGCAGCTCGGAGGCGATCGTGTGGTCCGGCCGGAATCCGGTGGCGTTCACC
Source organism: Micromonosporaceae bacterium (assembly GCA_009380105.1). Taxonomy (GTDB): domain Bacteria; phylum Actinomycetota; class Actinomycetes; order Mycobacteriales; family Micromonosporaceae; genus WHSM01. The sequence continues at coordinate 7,214 of WHSM01000086.1, read as the reverse complement.
GCCACGTCCGCGACCAGGCGCTGCCCGGGCTCGGCGCCGACCAGCGCGATCCGGCTGCCCTCGCGCTCGACCGCGGCCGTGGTGAACCCCGCCGCCAACTCGACCTTCCCGGTCTCGACCAGGTGACGCAGCCGCGCGCCGAGAGCACCACGGGCGGGGAGCTGGTCGGCCTCGCCGCCGCCGTACGCGCGGCTGGCGCTGCCGCCCCGGATCGCCCAGACCGCCTCCGTGCCGGGCGCTTCCTGGCCCAGCTCCGCCAACTCCAGCAGCGTGGTGGCGGCGGAGTGGCCGGCGCCGACGACGACCGTGCGCCGCCCAGCGAACCGGTCCCGATCCGCGCCCAGCACGTCCGGCAGGGGAACGAGGATCAGCTCGTCGGCGATCGCGGCGGCCTCGCCGGGCGCCCGCAGCCCGTGCCCACCGAGCGCATTGGGAGTGCGCCAGGCGCCGGACGCGTCGATCACCGCCCGGGCGAGCAGCTCCTCGCCGTCCGCCAGGCGGAGCAGGAACGGGGCCGCCTCGCGGCCGTGCGAGCGCACCCGGTCGAAGCCGAGCCGGGTGATCGCCTCGACTCGGGCGCGGCGCCGAATCCGGCCGTCGAGCGCCGGCAGCTTCGCCAGCGGGCGGAGGTACGCGTCCGCCAACTCGGCGCCGGTGGGAAGCCGGTCGGGGTCGGGCGCCGCCCAGCCGCCGGCCTCCAACAGTCTGCGCGCCGCGGCGTCGATGTTGTAGCGCCACGGCGAGAAGAGCCGCACGTGACCCCACTCCGAGACCGCGGCGGCGACCTCGTCGCCGGCCTCCAGGACCAGGAACTGGCGGCCGCGTTCGGCCAGGTGCGCGGCGGCCGCGAGTCCGACCGGGCCGGCGCCGATCACCACGACTGGCTGTGCTTCCAGACGGTTCGTCACTGTGTGCTCCTCACGGTTTCGGCTCATCGGCCCGGTGCTCCTCACGGTCTCCGCTAAGTGGCCCGCCAAGATCGCGATTTGGTGCGAAACCGCTCCTGAGCGGCGGACCCCGTACCCAAAACAGCGATCTCGAGGGGTGTCAGGCGGATCTAACTCGACGTCTATCTAAACAGGCTCCGGCTTGCACCCTGTTTTGAGACCTGTCAATCTAGACGCATGTCGAAGCAGTCAGCGACTCTGGAACCCCCGGCGCCCGGGGCGCCGATGGCGCAGGTCGCGGGCCTCGCCTGCTGCGCGCCGCTCACCGCACGCGCCTTGGACGAAGCCCAGGCCGCGGACGTGGCGAAGGCGTTCAAGGCGCTCGGCGACCCGGTGCGGCTGCGCCTGCTCTCGCTGATCACCTCGGCCCAGGGCGAGATCTGCGTATGCGACCTCACCGGCGGCTTCGAGGTCTCCGGGCCGACGATCTCGCATCACCTGAAGATCCTGCGCGAGGCCGGGCTGGTGGACTGCGAACGTCGCGGCACCTGGGTCTACTACTGGGCCAAGCCCGAACGGCTGCAGTGGATGTCCACGCTGCTCGCCACCCCAGGGCTCGATCCGGACGCCTCGGACGCGTCGGGTGTCCCGGATGTCTCAGGCGTCCTGGTTCCCGCTGGCGCCGGTGACCGCGGATCACCCTCGTGACGGCATCCCTGTGGCGGCGGGCGGTCGCAGAATTCGTCGGCTCGGCGCTGCTGGTGACTGTCGTTGTCGGCTCCGGGATCGCCGCCTCGAGACTTTCGCCCGGCGACGTGGGGCTGCAGCTGCTCGAGAACTCGATCGCCACGGCGTTCGGTCTCGCGGTGCTGATCCAGATGTTCGGGCCGGTGTCAGGCGGCCACTTCAACCCCGTGGTCTCCCTGGCGGACTGGTGGCTCGGCCGCAGGTCGGGCGCCGGGTTGACCCCGGCAGACCTGGCGGCGTACCTGCCGTCGCAGATCGTCGGCGGCGTCGGAGGCGCGGTGCTCGCCAACCTGATGCACAACCTGCCAGCCGTGGCCTGGTCGAGCACCCCGCGCGCCGGAGGTCATCTGCTGCTCGGGGAGACAGTCGCCACGGCCGGCCTGGTGACGCTGGTGTTCGCGCTGGCCCGCTCCGGCCGCGCTGTCGTGACGCCGGCCGCGGTGGGGGCGTACATCGGCGCGGCGTACTGGTTCACGTCGTCGACGTCGTTCGCGAACCCGGCGGTCACGGTCGGCCGCGCCTTCACCGACGCGTTCGCGGGAATCGCGCCGGGCTCGGTGACGGGCTTCGTGGCAGCGCAGCTCGTCGGAGGCCTGGTCGCACTCGGGCTCCTGGCGGTGCTGTACCCCGGCTCCGGCAGCGTCGCCGACGACGTGGTGGCCCCATACGAGGAACGCGATCCCGCACTCGTCACTGGAGGAGACTCATGAGCAAACCGAGTGTGTTGTTCGTCTGCGTCCACAACGCGGGCCGCTCGCAGATGGCCGCCGGGTGGCTGCGCCACCTCGCGGGCGGCGAGATCGAGGTGCGCTCCGCGGGCTCCGCGCCGGCCGACACGATCAACCCGGTCGCCGTCGAGGCGATGCGGGAGGTGGGAATCGACATCTCCGACGCGCTGCCGGGACGGTTGGAGCGGGAGGCCGTGGCGGCCTCCGACGTGGTGGTGACGATGGGTTGCGGCGACGCCTGCCCGATCTTTCCCGGCAAGCGGTACGAGGACTGGGAGCTCACCGACCCGGCAGGCCGCGGCCCGGAAGAGGTCCGCGGGGTGCGCGACGAGATCCGCGGCCGGGTCGAGAAGCTCGTCGCGGAACTCCTGCCCGACCGCGCGGCGCACTGACCCGTCAGGGCTCGCGCCGCGCGCGGCTCGCACCGCGCGGCTCACGTAAAGTCGATCATGGGGTGGACGTTGTGCGGTCGCCGACGCGTCGTCGGGCGCCGCACATCGTCCAATGCGTGATCAGTTGCCGGTCTGCTCGCCGCCCGCGCCGGGAGCGCGCCGACGCCGGCGTCGCCGGCGCGGCTTGTCCGCGGACGCCGCCGCGTCCGATCTGGCCGGCCCGTCGCCGGTCGGCGCCTGGTTGGCTCTGGCGGGGGGCGCCTGGTTGGCTCTGGCGGGCGCCTGGTTGGCTCTGGCGGGCGTTTGGTCGGCTCCCGCGGCCGTTTGGTCGGCGCCTGTCTCGGGGCCGCCGTTGCGGCGGGTGCGCTGGCGTCGCTGACGCGGGCGCTCGGCAGTAGTGCCGGTCGGCTCCGCGCCGCGAGCGCCACGGCGAGGAGGCCGGGACCGCTTCTTCAGCTCGATGTCCTCGGTCTTCTCCGCGTTCAACCCCGCACGCGTGCGCTGCGCGGTGGGCAGGGTGCCACTGGCGTCCTCGGGGATCTTGAGGTCGTCGTAGAGATGGGGCGAGGTGTGGTACGTCTCCGCGGGGTCCGCGACGCCGACCCCGAGCGTGGAGTTGATCAGCTTCCAGCGGGGCAGGTCCTCCCAGTCCACGAACGTCACCGCTACCCCGGTCGCGCCGGCCCGACCGGTGCGGCCGATCCGGTGCACGTACGTGTCCGGGTCCTCCGGGCAGTCGTAGTTGATCACGTGGCTGACCCCGGTCACGTCCAGGCCCCGGGCGGCCACGTCGGTGGCCACCAGGGTGTCGACCTTGCCGCTGCGGAACGCCCGCAGTGCCCGCTCCCGAGCCGCCTGACCCAGGTCGCCGTGCACCGGCGCCGCCGCGAAGCCGCGGAAGTCCAGATCCTCGGCCACCTTCTGAGCCGCGCGCTTGGTGCGGCAGAAAACCATCGTCAGAGTGCGGTCCTTCGCCTGCAGGATCCGCGCCACCATCTCCACCTTGTTGAGCGAGTGGGTGCGGTAGACGAACTGCTCGGTGTCCGGCGACGGACCGGTGTCGAGGTTGTGGTCGGCGTGGATGGTCAGGGGCTGATGCAGGAACCGCCGCGCGATCCGCACGATCGGGTCCGGCATGGTGGCCGAGAACAGCATGGTCTGCCGCCGTTCCGGCAGCATGCTCAGGATCTTCTCCACGTCCTCGGCGAACCCGAGATCGAGCATGCGGTCCGCCTCGTCCAGCACCAGCACCTGGATCTTGTCCAGCCGCAGCTGTTTGCCCTTGGCCAGGTCCAGCAGCCGGCCCGGGGTGCCGACCACCAGGTCGACTCCGCTGCGGAGCTTGTTGGTCTGCGGTTCGTAGGCGACTCCTCCGTATACGGAGAGCACCCTGATCGCGCGGATCTTGCCGGCCTGCTCAAGGTCGCGGGAGACCTGCAGACAAAGCTCACGGGTCGGCACGACCACGAGGGCCTGCGGCGTGCCGTCGGCGCCCTCGTCCGGGCCGTTGATGTGCTCCAGCATCGGCACTCCGAACCCCAGCGTCTTGCCGGTGCCGGTGGGAGCCTGTCCGATCAGGTCGCTGCCGCGCAGCGCGGAGGGGATGGCATACTCCTGGATCGCGAACGCCCGGGTGATCCCCACGGACTCCAGGGCCTCGACGGTCTCGGCGCGAACCCCCAGTTCGCGGAACGTCGGGCTGTCGGGCCGCACCGGCGCGCGGGCGGCGAGTTCTTCCACTGTCGCGGCGACCGCTTCGACCTCAGGGGCGCCTGCGGTGGCGTGGTCCAAGGCCCGCGCGTCAGGCGGTGTGTCGCCTGATTCGTTGGGCATGTCCCGATCGCCGGGTGTCTGTGCTTGCGGTGTGATGTTCTTCTCCTTGATTGGCCCGCGGCGTGGTTCTTTTCGCGGTGTGCCACGCACGACGCCAGGTTGCGTCGGGGCTGTGCACCGCTCGCCGCGACGAATCGGCGGGGGGTGGATCCACCCGCATCACAACCTATGGTACGCGTTGCGCGCGGCCACGCCGTCGCGGCGTGCCGTGAGGTGGGTCGCCGCGCCGGCCGTTCGCGTGCGGTCGGGCCGCCTCCGGAGTGCGCTGGCGGTAGCCTTCGTTCGTGACCCACCCTGACGCCAGCGACTCCGAGTCGACCCCTTCTCCGGCCTCCGAAGCCGCCGAGCGCCCCGTCGCCGCGCCCTCGAGAGCGGCGCTGGTAGACCTGCTCGCCGTTCTCGCGCACGCCCACCTCGTCGCGTTCGACACGATGGCGGCCGACGCCCGGCTTGCGCCCGACCTGTCCCGGCGCGCGGTGCTCTCTGAGATGGCCGCCGCCGAGATCGGCCACTACGGGCGGTTGGTCGCCCGGCTGCGGGAGCTCGACGTCGACCCCGAGGCGGCGATGCAGCCGTACGTGGAGCCGCTCCAGGCGTACCACCGGCAAACCCAGCCACGGGACTGGCTGGAGGGGCTCGTCAAGGCCTATGTGGGGGAGGGCATCGCCGACGACTTCTACCGGGAGGTCGCCGGCTTCCTGGCCCCGCCGGACCGGGAGTTGGTGCTCGACGTGCTGCACGACACCCGGTACGCCGACTTCGCGGAGTCCGAGATCCGGGCCGCGATCGAAGCCGACCCGAAAGTGGCCAACCGGTTGGCGCTGTGGGGCAGGCGGCTGGTCGGCGAGGCGCTGTCCCAGGCGCAGCGGGTGGCCGCGGAGCGGGACGCTCTGGCCATGCTGGTGGTGGAGGGCACCGGCGACCTGGCCGGGGTGGCGGCGCTGATCAAGCGGCTCACCACCGCGCACACCGAGCGTATGAAAACGGCCGGCCTCAACACCTGAGCGGCCGGCCGTCCTGGCACGTGGTCGTGCGTGGAGCCTGAGTGCTATCCGGCGGTGAAGCCGACCGCCCGTGCGCCCTGCTCGGCGATCTCGACGTACGCCAGTTTGCCCACCGGCACCAGCACCCGGCGGCCCTTCTCGTCCTCCAGGCTGAGCACGCCGTCCTCGCTGGAGAGCGCCTTGGTGACGGTCTTCTCCACCTCGGCGGGGGTGAGGGTGCTCTCCAATGTCAACTCGCGAGGCGCGAACTGCACCCCGATCTTGACCTCCACATTGTCTCCTTCGTGATGCTGTGTGGGACCGAGGCTAGCTGGTCTGTTCGCTCTGCAGCGGGAAGCTCGAGATTCCCTTCCAGGCCAGCGCGGCGAGCAGGTCGACCGCCTCGTCGACCGGCACTCCGCTGCGGGCGGTCAGCCAGTACCTGGCTGACACCTCCGCGGCGCCGGTGAGGCCGACGGCGAGCAGCGCGGCGCGTTCCCGGCTCACTCCGGTGTCGGCCATGATCGTCTCGGTGACCGCCTCGATGGAGGCGTGCTCGACGCGGTCTATCCGTTCCCGCACCGCGGCGTCGTTGCGCAGGTCGGACTCGAAGACCAGCCGGAACGCGCCGCCGCCGTCGCCGACGAACTCGAAGTACGCCCGCATCGTGGCGTTCACCCTGATCTTATTGTCCGTGGTGGACGACATGGCGTCCTGAATCCGCTTGATCAGCGCGTCGACGTGGGTGTCGAGCAGAGCCAGGTACAACTCCAGCTTGCCCGGGAAGTGCTGGTACAGGACCGGCTTGCTGACCCCCGCCTGCTCGGCGATCTCGTCCATCGCCGCGGCGTGATAGCCGCGGGCCACGAAGACCTGCTGGGCCGCCGCGAGCAACTGCTTGCGACGCGCGGATCGGGGGAGCCGCACCGGCCGACCGTCGGTCTGGGTGCTGCCGGTCATGGCCACCTCCTCGTCGGCGTACGCCGCCGCTGTGCGTCCTGGTGCGCTGCCGAGCGTAACCGGTGTTGGGGCCTTCGCTGAGCAATCGGTCCCCCCGAGCCTAGTGTTCCGTTCGCCAAGTGACTTGACCGTTCGGCCGCCCAGCCCGCCGCTGGCCGCGGTGTCCTCCTCGCCGGCCGGGTCTCGCCGGTCGCGTGGCGACGGCGCGACACGGTAACCTCCGGATTCAGGCGCGCCGCCGCGGACTGGCGATCGCGGGTGTTCCGGGCGCGCGCAGGCCAGCTGCCATGTGGCGGGCACGGTAACGGTGGCCGAAGCCGGGTGAGTGACCGAGGAGCGCATTGTGCAGGAGCCCACAGCGCCAGGCGCGCGACCGCAGTGGCCACATGGCGTCGACAGCGAGGGCTCGCCCGCTTCGGTGTGGCCCCCGATGCACCTGTGGGGAAGACGCGGCGACTCCCGTGCGTCGAACGGCTCGAATCCCGCCTCGGGCGGCGATGACGCGGGCGGCTCCGGCCGGCGCCACCTCTCCGAGCTGTTCCGGAGGCGGTCGGAGTGCGGCGGGCTGACCCCCGTCGGCGACGACGAGCCGACGTCCCCGGACCTCGCACGACCGCCCCATGCGGCGGCCGCGCCGTCGGACCCACCGGGACCGGCCGCCAGCGCCGGGCCGCCCGACGCCGG
>WHSM01000632.1 GCA_009380105.1 Micromonosporaceae bacterium | reverse complement strand
GTCGGTGAACGACTCGACCACGAGGCCGATGCTGGCGGTGCGGCCACGACGCAGCTGCCGGGCGCCGTCGTTGCGACGGAAGCCCAGCTCGGCGATGACGGCGCGCACGCGCTCGGCGGTCTCGGGCCGCACGCCTGCCTCCTCGTTGACCACCCGGGAGACGGTCTTGAGCGACACCCGGGCCCGGCGCGCCACGTCGACCATCGTGGCCCGCTGACGACGCGGCGACCCACGAGACGACATCGTTGTCATTGGCAGAGAATGCATCCTCCGGCAACCCGATGTCAACAGCAGAACGACCCTGGGACCGCCGCCGGGCGAGGTGGTCGGGCACCGGGGTCAGGCGATCCGGCGCACCCAGCCGTGCCGGTCCTCGGTCCGCCCGTGCTGGATGTCCAGCAGCTCGGCGCGCAGCTTGCCGGTGACCTCGCCGGTGCCGCCGTCGGCGACCGTGAACTGCCCGGCCGGCGACTTCACCGCGCCGATCGGAGTGATCACCGCGGCGGTGCCGCACGCGAACGCCTCCCGCAGCCGGCCGGAGGCCGCGTCGTCGCGCCATTCCCGCATCGAGTACGGCCGCTCGATCACCTCGTGGCCGGCCTCCCGCGCCAACGTGATCACCGATTCCCGGGTGATCCCCGGCAGGATGGAGCCGGTCAACGACGGCGTCACCAGCGAGCCGTCGTCGTACACGTAGAAGACGTTCATGCCGCCCAGCTCGTCCACCCACTGCCGCTCCACGGCGTCGAGGAACACCACCTGGTCGCAGCCGGCCTCGATCGCCTCGGCCTGCGCGGCGAGGCTCGCCGCGTAGTTGCCGCCGCACTTGGCCTCGCCGGTGCCGCCGGGCGCCGCGCGGGTGTAGTTGTCGGAGACCCACACGGTCACCGGCTGCACCCCGCCGGAGAAGTACGGCCCCACCGGGGACGCGATCACCATGTAGAGGCACTCGTGCGCCGGCCGCACCCCGAGGAACACCTCGCTGGCGAACATGAACGGCCGCAAGTACAGGCTCGCCTCGTCCTGGGTCGGCACCCACGCCCGGTCCACGTCGAGCAGCTTCTCGATCGAGGTGAGGAACAGTTCCTCCGGCAGGCGCGGCATCGACATCCGCTCGGCCGAGCGCTGGAACCGGCGAGCGTTCTCGTCCGGCCGGAACAGGCTCACCCCGCCGTCGGCGCAGTGGTACGCCTTCAGCCCTTCGAAGATCTCCTGCGCGTAGTGCAGCGCCGCCATGGCCGGCGAGACCGAGATCGGCCCGTGCGGATCGACGCGGGCCTCGTGCCAGCCCTTGTCCTTCTGATACTTGATCACGACCATGTGATCGGTGAAGAGCCGGCCGAACCCAGGGTCGGCGAGGAGCGCGGCGCGCTCTACATCCGATACCGGAGCCGGGTTCGGACTGATCTCGAATGCGAGGCTGTCACCGCCGCTCATTACCCGTGCCTCCTGTGTCGGATGGACGGCCGGTATCCGGCCGTCAGCGCGTCGAACGCGCGT
>WHSM01000286.1 GCA_009380105.1 Micromonosporaceae bacterium | reverse complement strand
GTGCCGCAGCAACTCCTCGACCGCCGACCGTCGCGCACGGGCGCCGAACCGGGCCGCGGGGCCTTGCAGGCCGAGCACGCCAGTCAGCGTGCCGCCGTTGTCGACGATGGGCACGGCGACCGCGTTCATCTCCTCCTCGCGCTCACCGACCGCCTCCGCCCACCCGCGCGCCCGGATCCGGGCGAGCTCGGCCGCGAGCGTCTCCCGGTCGACGATGGTCCGCTGGGTGCACGACGCCAGGGGCCCTGGCGACAGCTCGCCGCCGTGGGCGAGGTACACCTTGCCGATCGACGTCGCATGCAGCACAGCCTGCCGCCCCAACTCGGCGACGCTGCGCACCGACGACGGACTCTGCTCGAAGTCGATGGTGAGGACCGCGCGCTCACCGGGAACCGACAGCGTGGCGGTCTCGCCGGTGGCCCCGGTCAGCGCGACCAGGTGCTGCCGTGCGATCTCGCGCAGGCCGATGCGGGCCAGCGCCGCGTTCCCGAGCTCGACCAGGCGCGGCCCCAGCCGGTAGCGACCGGTCTCGGCGACCCGGCGTACCAGCGCGGCGTCGACGAGCGTGGTCAGCATGCGCGACACCGTGCTCACATTGACTCCGGCGCGGCGAGCGATCTCGTTGTTGCCGAGATCGGCCGACGCGTCCGCCAGGACGTCGAGAATCCGGATCGCGCGTTCGACCGTCGCCAGTGGACGAGGCGTTGGCATCGTGAGACCTCTCGTGTTAGCTTGAATTTCTTCATTATGAAACGGCGTTGCCGATATGGCAACACCATGCCAAGGGCGGTGGAGTGCGATGTCGAGCAGGCGCCGGCTTCCCGACGCCGCCCCCTACATCATCGTGGGCGCGGGGGTCCACGGGTTGTCGACAGCCTGGCGCCTCGCCGAGGAGCTCCGCGCGCGCGGCCGGGGCGACGGCCGCGACGTCCTCGTCCTGGACAAGACCGGCGTCGCCGCCGGCGCGTCGGGGATCGCCTGCGGCGTGATCCGCAACAACTATTTCCAGCCCGCCATGCGCCGCCTGATGGCGCACTCCGTCGCGGTGTGGGAGTCCGATCCCCAGGCGTTCTCCTACCACCCTGTCGGATACCTCCAGGCGGCCTGTGAGTCGATGCGCGACGGCGCCGTTGCGGTGCACGCCGAGCAGCAGGCGATCGGCTACGGCTCAGACCTGGTCGAGGGCGCGGCCGAGTGCCGGAGTTATCTGCGCGACCTGTTCGGAGACTGGCAGGCTCCGGGCATCACCAGCGTCCTGCACGAGCACCGCGGCGGTTACGCCGACAACCGGGCGTCCATGCGCGGACTCGCCGGGAAAGCCGAGGCGGCCGGCGTCCGGATCGCCGGCGGCGTGCGGGTGACCGGCTTCGACCTCGACAGCGGCGCGGTGCGTGCTGTCGAGACCGACCACGGTCGCGTGCGGTGTGACCAGGTGGTGGTGGCGGTCGGACCGTGGATCCGGGACCTCTGGGCCATGCTCGACCTGCCCGACACCGTCACGGTGCGCAGCCCCGACGGCCAGACCAGCGCCGAGTCGGCGATGTGGCGGTATCTACTCCTCCAGGAGGGCACGCTCGGCGTCGATCCCGGCGTCTTCACCGACGCCAGGGGAGACTCTCCGCCGGTCATGCACGTCGACTCCGACGCGCCGCTGCACGACGAGGACGGCGAGCTTCTCACCGACGAGCCGTGGGGGATCTACTACAAGCCCGACTTCGCTGTCGACGGCGTGCAGGGCGGCACGGTGCCGCTCCGCGTCGGCACGCCGACCGCGGACGTCGCGGTGGACCCGTACGGCCCGGCGAGCGCCGAATTCACCGTGGACGAGGAGTTCCCGCGAATGTGGACCGCCGCGCTGGCGCACTGCCACCGTCGCTTCGAGGGCCGTCGCCACCTCTACCGCGACGAGCGGTCAGGCGGGCTGGGTTGCTTCACCCCGGACAGCTTCCCCGTCTTCGACTCCTTCCGGCAGAACGCCTACGTGATCGCCGACTCCAACCACGGCTACAAGATGATCGGCGTCGGCGCGCTGGCGGCCCGCGAGCTGCTCGGCGAGCCGCAAGATCTCCTGGCGCCCTTCCGATTCGACCGCTACGAACGCGGTGACCTGCATCCGACCAGCAACTCGCCGTTCCCCTGGAGCTGAAGAGAGGACCGTCCATGCACATGACGCCGACAGCAGAGTCCGGGCGGGACCGGCTGCGCGCACGGCTCGACGCCGGGCCGGTGATCTGCGCCGAAGGCTATCTGTTCGAGCTCGAGCGTCGCGGTTACGTGCAGGCCGGCGCGTTCGTGCCCGAAGTGGTGCTGGACCACCCCGAAGAGGTCAGCGCGCTGCATCGTCAGTTCGTCCACGCCGGCTCGGACGTGGTCGAGGCGTTCACCTACTACGGGCATCGGGAGAAGCTGCGGGTCGTCGGCAAGGACCACCTGCTCGAACCGCTGAACCGGCAGGCGCTGGCGTTGGCGCGCGAGGTGGCTGACGCGCACGGGTCGCTGGTCGCGGGCAACGTCTGCAACACCAACATCTACCACCCGACGGACCGCGAGGCGCAGACACAGGTGCGCGCGATGTTCGCCGAGCAGGTGGCCTGGGCGGCCGAGGAGGGCGTCGACTTCGTCATCGGGGAGACCTTCTGGCACGGCGCGGAGGCGCTGTCGGCGCTCGAGGTGATTCGGGAGGCGGGCCTGCCCGCGGTCGTCACGCTGGCCGTGCACCGCGCGCCCGTGACCCGCGAAGGCTGGTCCATCCCTGAGGCGTGCAGACGGCTGGCCGACGCGGGCGCCGACGTCGTGGGGCTCAACTGCATCCGCGGTCCGGAGACCATGCTGCCGCTGCTGGCCGAGGTGACGGAGGCGGTCGACGTGCCCGTGGCGGCGCTGCCGGTCCCTTATCGCACCCACGCCGAGCAGCCGAGCTTCCAGTCGCTGCGCGATCCCCGCGCCGGCCGGCAGCCGTTCCCGACCGCGCTGGACCCCTTCACCTGCACCCGGCACGAGATCGCCGACTTCACCCGCGACGCCAAGGCGCTGGGTGTGACGTACTTCGGACTGTGCTGTGGGGCGGCTCCGCATCACGTGCGCGGCATGGCCGAGGCGCTCGGCCGCACGCCACCGGCCAGCAGGTACTCCGAGGACATGTCCAAGCACGCCTTTCTCGGAGACGACCCCGCGCTGGCCGCGCAGGAGTCCGGACTCGGCGAGAGGCTGTGAGGCGGTGCCAGCGGCGGGACGAGAGGGGCCCCGGTGAGCCGGCGGTACTCGGCGTGGGCGTTGCTCCGGCACGGGATCACCGGCGAGGCGTGGCCGCCGGCGTGGCGGGCGCCTGAGCTCAAGCCGAGCTACTCCGCGGTCATCGTGGGCGGCGGTGTGCACGGCCTCGCCACGGCGTACTACCTCGCCGCCAACCACGGCGTCACCGACATCGCGGTCGTCGACAAGGGGTACATCGGCGGCGGCGGCTCAGGTCGCAACACCGCCATCATCCGCTCGAACTACCTGACCCCCGAGGGGGTGCGCTTCTACCACCGGTCGCTGCGTCTCTACGAGCGGCTGGCCGCCGAGCTCAACTTCAACCTCATGTTCTCCCAGCGGGGACACCTCACGCTGGCGCACAGCGACACGTCGCTTCGCACCATGCGGCAGCGCGCCGAGGTCAACAAGCTGTGCGGTGTCGAGTCCGAGGTCATCGCCCCCGAGGAGATCTCCAGGCTCGTGCCGTGCCTCGACACCTCGGACGCCGTCCGACATCCGATTCTGGGCGCGCTCTACCATCCGCCCGGCGGGATCGTCCGGCACGACGCGGTCGTGTGGGGGTACGCGCGCGCCGCCGACGCTCTTGGCGTCCACATCCATCAGGACACGGAGGTCACCGGCATCGACGTCGCGCGGGGGCGGGTGACTGGAGTGCGGACGAACCGGGGGCCGATCAGCACGCCGGTCGTCGTCAACTGCACCGCGGGCTGGTCGACGTTGGTGGCGGGCATGGCCGGGGTGCGGATTCCGGTGCAGACGTTCCCGCTGCAGGCCGCCGTCACCGAGCCGGTCCAGCCGTTTCTCGACCCGGTCGTCGTCTCGGGGACCCTGCATGTGTACGTCAGCCAGACCGACCGGGGCGAGCTGGTCTTCGGAGGGAGCGTCGATCCGTTCGCGTCGTACTCCACCCGGGGGTCCTTGGAATTCGCCGAAGGGCTGGCCGCACACGTTTTGCAGCTGATGCCGTCCCTCGCGCCGATGCGACTGCTGCGGCAGTGGGCCGGCCTGTGCGACATGACCCCTGACTTCGCACCCGTGATGGGACGCACCGACGTGGCGGGGTTCTTCGTCGACGTGGGGTGGGGGACGTACGGGTTCAAGGCCGGGCCGGTGGCCGGCGAGGCGATGGCCGAGTGCGTGGCGACCGAACGCACGCCGGAGCTGATCGCCCCGTTCACGGTGGACCGGTTCGCGGAAGGACGTCTCGTCGGTGAGAAAGGCGCGGCCGCGGTCGGCCATTAAGGACACGTGTCGATGCTGCTGCTCCCCTGCCCGTGGTGCGGGCCCCGCAACGTCTCGGAGTTCGGCTACTCCGGGGAGGTCGTGACCCGGCCCGACCCGCGGTCGGTCACGCTCACGCAGTGGCGTGCCTACCTCTACCTGCGAGACAACCGCGCCGACTGGGCGAGCGAGCGATGGTTCCACCGGATGGGCTGCCGTCGGTACTTCACGGTGCGGCGGCACCGTCTCAACCACGAGGTTCACCCCACTCCCGACGACGGGGCGGCGCCGAAGGGACAGCCATGAGACTGGACCGCCAGCCGGGTGAGGTGATCGACCGCGACAAGCTGCTGCGGTTCCACTGGAACGGACGGCCGTGCTCCGCGTACGCGGGCGACACCATCGCCTCGGCGCTCGCCGCCGCGGGAATCCGGGTCTTCTCCCGCAGCCTGAAGTACCACCGTCCCCGCGGCCTGCTCACCGCCAGCTTCGTCGACCCCGGCTGCCTCGTCCAGGTGGACGACGAGCCGAACGTGCGGGGCGCGCACCGACGCGTCACCGAGGGGATGGATGTTCGCGCGCAGAACGCCTGGCCCTCCCTCGGCTTCGACCTCAAGTCGGTCAACAATCGATTCGGCCGATTCCTGTCCGCCGGCTTCTACTACAAGACCTTCATGAAGCCGCGATCGTTGTGGCCGGCGTACGAGCGGGTGCTGCGGCGGTTCGCGCCGGGCGGCCGGATCGATCCGGGGTCCGGGGGCGCCCGGCACGTGTGCCCCAAGCGGTTCGCCCACCCGGACGTGCTCGTCGTCGGCGGCGGACCGGCCGGGATCGCCGCCGCGGTCGCGGCCGGCCGGGCGGGGGCACGGGTGCTGCTGGTCGAGGAGGAGCACGAGCTCGGCGGCTGCCTGCGGTGGGGCGGCGAGGCTGATCTCGCCGTGCTGCGCGAGCTGCGTTCGCGCCTCGACGCGACCCCGGGCGTCGAGGTGCTGACCGACTCGGCAGCCGTCGGGCGCTACGACGACAACTGGGTGGCCGTCGTGCGGCGGAGCCCACCGGGAGCGCGCGAACATCTGATCAAGGCACGCGCCCAGACCCTCGTCGTGGCTCCGGGCCTGATCGAGCGGCCGTACGTCTTCGCCGGCAACGACGTGCCCGGGGTGATGCTGTCGACGGCGGTGCGCCGGCTCGTCAACCTCTACGCGGTCAAGCCCGGCGAGCGGGCGGTGGTCCTGACCGCGAACGACGAAGGCGACGCCGCGGTGGCAGACCTGAAGCGCGCGGGCGTCGACGTGGCGCACGTCGAGGACGCCCGGTTGGGCGGCGACGTCGTCCGCGTGCTCGGCCGGAGCGGCGTACGCGGAGTGGAGCTGGCAGGAGGACGGCGAGTCGCCTGCGACCTGTTCGTCACCGCTGTCGGCTGGACGGCTCCGACGTCGCTGCTCAACATGGCCGGCGACCTGCCCGGCTACGACCCGGACGCCGCCCGGTTCCGGCCAGACGTGGAGCGC